>NZ_ARPN01000102.1:0-567 GCF_054966645.1 Pseudoalteromonas sp. SANK 73390 | reverse complement strand
TGCAAAAGCGCATTAAAGCGGCAGAAGACGCTAAACAAACCAAACAACTGGCCCGCTTTGCAGGCAGCCCCAGAAAACACATGCCTAAAGGGTTACCCTTCGAGTTAAAGTCGTACTTAGAGTTAGTAGAGCTAACAGGCCGTTGTATGAGAGAAGACAAACGCGGACATATAGAGCAAAGCACTCTTCCACTCTTAGAGCGACTAAACATAGCACCTGAAAACTGGTTAAAACTCACCACACAATTTACTAAAGTGTTCAAAGGGGCGGTAGGGCGGCCCAATAAGCTTGATGGCTTCTACGCACATTTAGAAGTAAAACGGCGAACAAGCATCAGTCAATGTGAAAAGCTATTCGCTTAAATAACTCAACAACACAAAACACTCAACACCAATTATGCTGACAAAGTAGGTAAAGTTGTGCCTAACTTTTTGCAATTACCACCTAAACCCTCGGATAAAACTAAAAATAGTAGTAAAGAAGTGCTTTGGCGTAAAAACATCAAAGTCACTGGCTTTGCGTGTTCATTTTTTGATATGTTAATAATGGCTGTCTAGCTTGTTTTTC
>NZ_ARPN01000101.1:0-9768 GCF_054966645.1 Pseudoalteromonas sp. SANK 73390 | reverse complement strand
AGTTGTTTGTCTAGTTTATAATAGTGGCTGTCTAGTTGTTTAGTCTAGTTGTTTAGTCTAGTTGTTTAGTCTCGTTGTTTAGTCTCTATTGCTCGTGTAATTATCCGAATAGACATACCACAACTTCAAAATTCATTTTCATCTTGGGTGATAGCATGCTGTAAGCTAACACAGAGAGGTCGTTGCCATTAATGATAAGTGATTAAAAGGCTCTTTAATCAACCCGATAGGTGAAATGCGCGGCTCATAATTAGTGCGTTTGCATGTAAAAATGGGCTAGTATTATGGCAAGCTTTGGTTGATAAAAAATCATATGAAATAAGTGCGTTACCAGAGCTTCTAACATTATTATAAATAAAAGGCTATTTTAGTAACGACAGGTGCAAGGGGATGCCAAAAATCAATAGCTAAAGCAATCTTCGATAAAAATGCGAATTATTTACTTGCAGTGCAAGCAAACCAAAAAGCGTAACTTACACAAATCAAAGGCACTTTATTGCCTAAATTAGCTCAGCAGAGCTGACGGCCGAAGAGTTATTAATGTTAGCATGACAACATTGGCAAGTAGAAAGCGATGCGCAGTACAGCTTATATTGAGAAGGTATTGAACTTATAATGTGTTTTCATACTCTTGCCCAGTATAAAATTTCGGCAAATACGGGGCTGATTTACTGCACTGTGAATATATTTTTTACACTGTGTAAGAATTTTGGCGCTATTTTAGCAAAGAGTTTATTATTTTTTATACCATGCTGACACAACATCATATGCGATGATTTTTGTGCGCGTATTACGATATTTTTATAATTATGAAACTCTATAATTTCAATGGCGCTAAAGTGTGGACGAATATGCTTTAGCAGTTGGATCAAGGCATCTTCGGAATCAGGATTTAAATTAAATAGTATTTGCCCATTGGGTAATAATGTGTGTGTGACTTTTTGCCAAAATTGCGGTGGTAGTAAAAAGTTATTGTCATGATATGTAGATAGAATATCCATGGTGATCACGTTAAATTTAGTGTGTGTAGTATCGATATATACGTGGGCATCCTCATGAATTAGCGTCATAGGCTTAAAATTAAAGTGTTTTTTAGCGCAATTACTTACATTTTTACTTAGTTCAACGCTAACACAGTCAGTTATATTTGCAAATTGTTGTTTATGTATATAGTGCAGGCTGCGTTCTATGGCAGCAGTGCCTAAGCCTAAATTTAATACAGTATATGAAGGCTGTTCGGTGAGTAAAAACAACATTAATGCTTGGCAGATTGGTGTAACGAGCTGTTCAGGTTGCGGTAAATACATTACCCCTTGAATGAGGTTGTCTGAAAAAGTTAGCCATCGATGCTGAGCGTTTTCATACACAAAAAGTGAAGTGCCGGATGTATGTATTGTATCTATCAAATATTGCTGGTGTGTGTCTCGTTCTAAGTCATGCATACTGGGTTTTATAATATCAGCATTTTTGGTGATTATAGAGGTAATTGTACGTGTTTAATACCACTGGCTTCATTGTTCTGGTCAACTCCAGCCGATGACTTTGCTTAAAGGATTTTCACATATTATTGGTGACTGAACGTTATTAGCTAAGTGCAACTTTTCCTGATTGTAATACTTCATATTCAGCAACACAATGTTTGATGTGATCACGAGTTGGCTGAGCAGCTTTTATTTAGTAACCAATTATATTTCAAGTTACCAAAGAGCTTTTCTACAACTGCTAGAACAAACAAGATAGAGTGATAAACAGTGCACCTGAAAACTGGTTAAAGCTTACAACACAATTTAGCAAAGTGTTTAAAAGGGCTGAAGGGCGACCTAATAAGCTTGATGGCTACTATGTACATTTAGAGTACACATTTAGAAGTAAAACGGTGAACCAGCATCAGCTAATGTGAAAGCTATTCGCTTAAATAACTCAACAACACAAAACACTTAACACCAATCATGCTGATAAAGTAGGCAAAGCCGCGCCTAACTTTTTTCAATTATCACTTAAACCCTCGGATAAAACTAAAAATAGTAGAAAAGATGTACTTTTGGCGTAAAACAATATCGAAGGAGCTGGCTTTGCGTGTCCATTTTTTGATATGTTGACTGTCTTGTTGATTGTTGGTGGTTTTGCATTATTAAATAAAAATCTATAAAGAACAGTTTTGTATAGAACTGGTTCACAGTTGCTTATATAGAATGAATATGAGTAGGGTGGACTCTTTGTTTTTTTAGGTACAATTGTTGCGAAATAGGAATTTATAAAATTTAACAAATATGAAAGCTTCATTCGCTGCACTTACTTTAGCTTTATCGTTTGCTACACAAACAGTATCAGCTCAACATATAACTTCTTTGGAAACTGATGGTTATTATGCCGCGTTTTCAACATCACAGCCTAAATCTGGTGAGCGAATATCATGTATTAACTCGGCAGTCGCTGATAAGTGGTCAATAGATTTAGGCGCCGCTACGGGAAAAGGGCTCTATACTTTGTTGGTTGCTGCATATGCCAGTAAGAGCAGTATTAGTGTAGAAAGTGCAAATGATTGTAATGCTAAGCCGGGCTATGAAAGAGCTAAAATGATAATAGCATTACCAGCTAGCAAATCGACACCCATTACTACTGAGCCAGCAATAAAAATAGTAGGTTTAATTAGTTGTGCAAAACAATGTGCGCGTAAAATGACGCTGCAGGATGAAGCCGGTCAAGATTATGTTCAACATAAAAACGGTTATACGTGCGTGAACTCTACGCAGGTCTTATGGGCCGCTAATCACATACCACGACCACGCAGTATAAGTGGTGATGAATGGAGTTATACTTATGCTTGTGTTATTAAAAAATGATGAAACCACTGTTTAGTTTTGATTTTACTCGGCATTTGTAATGTTACTGAATGAGTTATAAGTTATGCTTCACTGATAAATGCTCTCTCTAAATTAGGTTGTTTTTTGGTGAGTATTTATCTTATTAAATTAACCGGCTTATCGGTTATTTAATAAGGTTTATATTACTTGTAGTGACAGATAAAATGTACTTCCAAATTGTTAGTCGCTCAATATTGCTTGAATATCCTTGTAGATAGATGTTGGATCATATTTTGTGGCAACACCAGTCACGAAATGTGATGAGTGATTATACTGCTAAAAGAGTATAGATATAAGCTCTATAATGTAGTCAGGAGCTGGCTGCCACAGTATTCTTCAAAATTAATTAACACTTAATTACACTAAAAAAGGAAACCTATGTATTTACGTTTATTCGTTTTTGCTTGCGTTAGCGTTATGACAAATAGCGTGTTTGCAAATATACCTGCTGCAGTAAAATCTGTTGAGTTGCAAGAAGACTTAGTTCGTTTTTCATTACATAAGGTAAAGTCACATTCTTTGCCTAACTGTGTTACTTCTTCTGCTGCGCTTCGCGAACAGTGGGCTTTTTATATTAATGATACGCGTGGTAAAGCGATGTATACCATGCTTATGACTGCGGTTGCTAAAAGCCAAAAAGTGATAGTCACAAGTGCGCAAGCATGTCATGAGCAAATTGAGCTGGTGTCTAGTTTAAGTTTGCAAGTACCAAATGAAAGCGGGAATACCGCAGATACAGGCAGCGGTAAAGTACATTTATACAAAGCTGATGGTGTGACTAAAGTTGGGGTAGTGATAAGTGCTGTGGCTTCCACACAAGCAGGTCATACTGGGAGTGTGACTTATGCACCAGTTAATAACCCAACGGTTATTAATAGTTATTTCATGCAAACTGATCCAGGTGGTAATATCATGTTTGCGGACCCAAACTGTAAGGGTAACCCTTACTTATTTACAAACAACCAGACTGATAGGTATTTGCGTGTAAAATATTATCAATCTGAAGAGTATAACGTTAATGGTTTTATGCAAGCCAATTTAAATAAACCTGCATCAGCGCTGACTCATACCCAACTTTATTGGATACAAGGAGCAGACAGGTGTATAGCTGCGGGCAAGCCAGACAAATACCATGCATTAGAGCCCGCTATTCATCCATTATGTGGTAGTGATTTATGCATTATTAAATAAAATTGTTAACATCTGTAGTGACAGATGTGCAATGAACTTTCAAGCAACCGTTAGCTCAGCGTTGCTTGAATATTTTGCAAGGTATATTACTTTTTGATAGCAATACCAGAGAGCCTCTCATAGCCTTGTGTGTGTTCGCAGTCCCAACCTGTAATTAACTCAACGTTACTTTGATCTGACATTGCCCCAAGCAATAAAGCATATAGCTTTTGTCCTTTAACTGTGGAAATATCAAGCCCCCATTGATGCTGCTTGTTTTGTTCAACACACCCTAAAGTACCTGTTTGCTTTTCAGGGGTTACAGTAATGATAGCCAAGTTCTCCTGAAGCTTAACCTGCTCGATTAAAGATGCAGCCGCCGCGCTATTGCTCATTGCTAAAAAAGCAATGAAGATGCTACATACTTTAAAGGTGCCTATGTATTTCATGTGTTTAACCATGTGTATATTAAATTTGAGTAAAACGCTATTATACTGGCCTTTTTTATTGTGTCGAGTGGTTCTAATCGGTACAATGGGAAAGTTTTTTATTGAGTAATAGTTAATTATCACGGTGCTGTCGTAATTATTTACGAGCAAGTAATGCATGGTAATTTTAAAACATAATCCTCCTTTACAGCAAATAGGAATATCTATGAAAAAGTGGCTAGTAATATTGTCAACGTTATTGGTGCTAGCGCCTTGGAAAAGCATGGCATCAATTGTTGAGTGTGCCGATGCTTATATTGATACCATAGCAATAGAAGCCGAGCGCCCTGATGTGCCGGAATTAAGTGGCACTATGTTAATTAGTTTCAAAGACGCCAGCGGTAAGTTATACAACTGTGGAATGGGGGGCGGTCTTTATGCTTATCTATCGGCAACGAAAGAGCCAGCGGTATTTAATGCTATGATGTCAATTGCTTTTATGGCCAAAGCAAACAACTTACCTGTTCGTTACTTTATTATTTCGGATAGAAAAATACTAACAGCAAGAGAGCTATCAGCAATTCAACTGCAAAGTAATGTTGCAGGCTTTCACGATTTATAAAATTAATAATAACAAAACCTAAGAATCCCTATGATTAAGAAACACCTGTTAGTAGGCACCATTGCATTATCTTCGTTCTTTCCATTAAAGAGTTTGGCAGAAGATTTATATCTCCCTATATTAATTGACTATTTTATGGACGATGCACCTTCTATGCATAGGGGTTCGATAAGTTTACCATTACGAAGTGATACCGGTGATTACCAATTAAACTGGCAGATGGCTGGGCACAGCAACAACTTTGTGTTAGAGCAAAGTCTTAATGCGGGTGCAAATTGGCAAATAGTCTATCAGGGTAATAATGACTACTTTAACCAATCAACATCGGTCTCAGGTACTTATCATTATCGAGTTCAATCATGTAATACAGGTACTGATTGTACGAACTTTGTTTATTCTCATCCTATTTTGGTTAATGCGTTAGCGAAAGGGCCTAGCAGTGTGACTGCAACGCAAAACGGTAATGAGGTTGAAGTAAACTGGTCGCAAACATCGCTCAATAACAATGCTACACCACAAAAAACAACAAAAGTGCAGCGTTTTTTGAGTGCTCTAACGGGGCGCACATTATCAACTGAGCTTGAGTATGAGCTGTTTGAAAGTAAAAATGGCGATGACTACCAGCATGTAATGACCAGTACAGGTACTCAAGCAAACCTCACCAAAGTTGATAATACAACATCACGCTATAAAGTCAGAGCGTGTATTAAAACCAACAGCGATACTTGTTCAAAATACTCCGCTCCCTCTAATGGTGTAGGTGGTCTTGAAGCACCAAATAATGTACATGCATTTTTAGAGCCTAATCCTAACTCATCCCAGCTTTATCCAACTAATAGCATCAAGGTTTTTTGGGAAGCGGTCATATCACAAACAGAAAAAGTGAGCTATGTTGTTGAGCGCTCACTTGATGGCAGCCAATGGCTTGAAGTTGCACAAACAAGTAATCCTGAATATATAGAAGTCGCGCCAGCGCAAGGTGAGCATGCTTATCGAGTAAGATCATGTGACTCTAAAAAATGTTATGAAGTATCGAGTTCAACACCACGCGTGCAGGTGCAAAAAAATACCAAATGTAGTGGTTCACTCAGTAACTTAAGTATCTATACCGATGGATATAGTTACTATTTGCAGCGAGTAGCACAACACAGTAAGACTAAGCTAATACCTGGTGTATCTTTGATCCCCTATGGTTCACAATCTTATTTAAAACAGCAACAATGGAAAATAACACCACAGAATAACTTCCTGATAGATTATGCACTTGAAGCTATATCAGCCGATGAATTTAGTAACGCACAGCTTACAAAATTAGATAAGCCATTAGAGTGTAGTGTTAATGTAAACACTAATGATGTTGTTATTACATTACGTAGCCCAAATGGGCTATCAGACTTATCATGGCAAGCTCGCAACTTATCAGTTGATTTATTTGCTGCAGACTTTTTTAATAAATTCACTCCAGTTGGAAAAATTGCGTTAAATTATGATAAAACCCAGCGTCAATTGACGTGGTTGGCTCCTGAGAACGCGGTTGATTTTTATCAATTGGAATATGCAGAATGTGAAAATGAGTGTAAGCAGGGGGTTAGTAGTTGGTTACGTCATCCTCAGATAAAGGGAACACAGCTTGCAATATCGTTGCAGCCTGAGCTGTTCTCTAAATATGAATATATAGTGCGCATTCGCGGTTGTACTAATAATGATCGCTGCGGGGTATGGAGCAATATCGTAGAGATTGAGCGTAATAGAGACTATGCAGATACCTTCACAGGTGCAATCAACGACACTAGATTGCATGATATCTCAGCCCCAACTGCTGATGACGTAGGCACGTTGCCCGGCTCTGCGGGCGTAAACGGCGGTGCGGCCAGTTATAACCTGCCCATTCAAATTGCGCCGGGTAGAAATGGCGTACAGCCTAAGGTGTCGCTAAATTACTCTTCACGTGCGGGCAATGGTATTGCTGGTGTGGGTGTGAGTTTGTCGGCAGGCTCGCAAATAAGCCGTTGTAGCGCCACGTATGCGCAAGATGGTTTTACCCAAAATCCACAATACAACAGCAACGATAAACTGTGTTTAGATGGCCAACGTTTAATTGCTGTATCGGGTAATTATGGTGAAGACGCTACCGTTTATAGAACCGAAATAGAAAGCTTTGTACGGGTTACTCAATCCGGTAACTTTAATACCGATAGATCGTCATTTACTGCTGAGTATGCAGATGGCACATCGGCTTATTTTGGCCCAGGTGACGACACGCGTGTTATTCATCAAAAGAAAGAGTTAGTTCATACTTGGCTTATTAGTCATCAGCATGATGCAACCGTCAAAAACTATGTGCATTACATTTATGAATTGTTTGGTGCTGGCGAACGTTTGCTCACCAAAATCTTTTACACTGGCAATAGTTTTACCGATAAAGGTCAACAGCATGTGCAGTTTGTGTATGAAGATAAAGCCAATAAACGTTCTGGGTATATTGCAGGTGGCTATTATGAGTCGACCCAAAAGCTAAAAACCATTATCGCCTACACCAATACCAGCACCAAAGTACGTACTTATAACTTAACTTATGAAACCAGTCATATATCTGGCCGTGATTTATTAAAAACCGTGAATATGTGTGTGGGTTCTAAGTGCTTACCAGCCACCACATTTGCATGGCAAAACAGCAGCGCACAAAAACTTGAATTTGAGCCAATGAGTGATGCTAACGGTACAATGCTTTATCAGGGCGTTGAAACGTTGTCGTCGGTGTTACCGCGAGGTGACCATAACGCAGATGGGGTACGTGATTGGCAAGGGTACTACGTGGATTCCGAAGGGAATTCAACGCAACACAATATGACCTTTAACGCCTGTCGACAGAATATTTTTACTAGGCAACACGAATGCCATGATGGCGACTTTGACCAAGATGGTAAAAGCGATCAGTGGGTTATTGAATCAGGTGTATTAAAGCTAACATTTAGCGGCTCGGGTGATGATTTTAATACGGGTATAGCCATGCCAACTGACATTAGAGTGGGATTAGATGACAGTCATATCCGCCAAATTGGTGACTTTAATGGCGATGGTTACCCAGACATTTTAGTCTATGTGGGTGATAGCACTGACATGGAGTCACATCCTGTTGTTGAGCTGTATTTACATACGAAAAATTTATCGCAGCCTTACCTTAGCTCAGCCTCACACTCATGGCAGTTAGACGTTGCGAATATGGGGAGGTCATCACATGCACTGACAAGCGAAATAAGTGTTGTGGGTGATATTTCGGGCGATGGTACATTAGATGTGATGTTGAGTGATACAGGGGTGAGTGCAGGTTCCGATGAGCCTGCACACATACAACCTTTGCCTGTTAAGTTTTGGTTAGGTGATGATAATTTCAACACGGAGATAATCTCACCAATTAAATTTGAAGACACCTCAGTGTTTACGCCAAATTTAAGTTATTTTATCGATATTAACGGCGATGGATTACCTGATTGGATAGGCGGAAATTCTGGAGGTATCAAACACAGTTTGACCTATCGTTTAAACCAAGGCGGGGGGTTAACTTTAGTGCGGCGCATACACTTGAAGGCAATGCGGGTATTGAGAATCGGCGACAAACTTTCAGTAATGGCTCAGATGGTACTGATACACGAGATATTCCTAAATACTATGCCGCGTTCAAGGTTGAGGATATTGACTACGATGGTATACCTGAGTTACTGATGCCGGGAACCCGAGTTTACGAGTCATGCCATCAAGTAACCAATGCGGGTAAAGCAGAAAGGCGCTGCGGTGCAAATATATATAGTGATTACTTTCCTGGAAAAGGAGGGGTAGGTGCAGCACAGTCTCCAATAGATGCACAGAGCAATGACAAAAGCATTTATCAATTTGACGCGCTTAAATTTAGTAAAAACTCAAATGGTACGTTTGCCATAACAAAAGTAGCAACCGATTTAATCGGTAGCGCCTACGACTCAGCCTTTGTTGATGTGTATGGAACAGGCTTGCGTAGCTTTGTGTTTAATCACTATTTCTTTTTATGGGGTAGAAACTCACTAGGTGACGAACAGGTTGCAACAGATTTCAGCCAGTACGCTGACACCTTAGGCGTTTACATCAACCGTAACTACGGTGCAGGTACGGGCGCAACCGGCGCTGACTACGCACCAATTGATATGTTGCAAAAGGTAGAAAATGGCGTTGGCGTGATCTCTGAATGGTCACAACGTCCACTCACCAGTTCATCGGTTAATTACCAAACAGGTGCAACCAACGAAGATAACGACGCAGGCTATTTTAACTTTGCGTCAAGCATGTATGTGGTGAATAAATTTATCCAAAGCAATGGTATTGGCGGCACAAACACCAAAGAGTATGGCTACTTTGGTGCCATGTATAACGCTCAAGGCCGAGGCTTTATGGGCTTTAAGTCGGTGATTGAAAAAGATGTTACGTTAGGGGTTGTTACCCGATCTGACTTTAACCAGATATTTCCATATCAAGGTAGGCTTACGCGTCAAGCGCAGTTTAAGGTGGCAGATTATGAAGCGCGTAGTAGTGAGTTGCTCAAAGATGCAACGTCAGAAATCAACGCAATTAGCTTTGCAGACTATTTGTGGGGTAAAAACTCAGCGTATAATGTGGCAGGCGTTTCGCACATATATAAAGTGGCTAGCACGTT
>NZ_ARPN01000100.1:0-559 GCF_054966645.1 Pseudoalteromonas sp. SANK 73390 | reverse complement strand
GCGGCAAAAGAGGCAAAGCAACCTAAACAACTTGCTAGCTTTGCAGGTAGCCCCAGAAAACACATGCCCAAAGGGCTGCCCTTTGAGTTAAAGTCTTATTTAGAATTAGTTGAACTCACAGGCCGCTGTATGAGAGAAGATAAACGCGGACATATAGAGCAACGCACTCTTCCTATTTTAGAACGATTAAACATAGCACCTGAAAACTGGTTAAAACTCACCACACAATTTAGCAAAGTGTTCAAAGGGGCAGTAGGGCGACCCAATAAGCTTGACGGCTATTATACTCATTTAGAAGTAAAACGGCGAACCGGCATCAGTCAATGTGAAAGGTTATTCGCTTAAATCACTCCATAGCCCAAAATACTTAACCACAATCATGCTGACAAAGTAGGCAAAACCGCGACTAATTTTTTGTAATTACCATTCAAACCCTCGGATAAAACTAAAAATAGTGGTAAAGGTGCACTTTTGGCATAGAAATATCAAAGGTAATGGCTTTGCGTGTCCATTATTTGATAATTTAATAATGGCTGTCTTGTTTAGTTGGTTTTTAGTT
>NZ_ARPN01000099.1:0-16829 GCF_054966645.1 Pseudoalteromonas sp. SANK 73390 | reverse complement strand
TTGTTGAACAAGTTGAAGCAGAGACACAAACTCAGCCTGAAGCACCTGCTGTTGAACAAGTTGAAGCAAAGACTGAAACTCAACCAGTAGCACCTGCTGTTGAACCAGACATTGAAACTCAGCCAGATGCACCGGCAGAAACTCAATCGCAAGCACCTATTGCCAAGAATGTTAATGGTATAGCTTCTATATCGCGTAGACGTTGCACAAACAACGCCAGTGCACCGATGAAAAAAGCAAGTAGTGTTGATGAGCAAGTAGATGTGATCACACCTTCAGCCATGCCCCATGAGGCTCGTGAAGTTGTTGCTAACTCTGGTTTATCTGCAGGCTCTAAAGCGCCTATGGGTAAAGCAAGTGCAGGTATGACGTCAACAATGGCTATGCCTTCAACGCCTCAATCAAATGTTGAATCTAGTCATGCTGATGGCTAGCAATAGTAGATAGAATAAAAGGTCGTTTAATGCCGTTCACTTAAGGTGAGCGGCGTTTTTGTTTTAGAGCCACGTCACGGGGGCAATTTTTAAACTCTTTAAATGCCCATAAGTAACCTCATTTCTACTGCCTAGCTAGTTTAAACGGGCTCTATACCTAAGATAAGTTTAAATGCACTTTCTGGTATACCAATTGATATTGTGTCAATTGATGAATGACATAGTTAGATCAAAATAATTTGCGATAGCCCAAATATTAAGTAAATGACTCTAATGCACCATGACTGCTCCCTTGTCCTATATAAAGTTTAATAAGTTGAATTTATATGAAAGTTAACACGATACACTTCCGCAAGGAGGCAAGAATAATACCTGAATAAATTTCCCCTTGTTTTGTTCCTACCTTACAGACATATCATAAATACTGCATTGTTTCTTGAATATCCTTCTCCCCGCACAGGATATTTTCTCTTAGTGGAGCCTGCCCGATCATGTTCTTTAACGCAACTTCTTACCTCTTAGCAACTGCAAGTGTCAAAAGCAAAGCCCTATTAAATCTGAAAAAGTTTCACCACCTGACACTTTTACCATCGATAGCAATGCTCATGAAACATTTAACTGCAGACTTTCGATATTTTTTTATTTGCGAAATAGCCTTATCATTTATCCAAATATTGAAACCATTAAGTTGAAACTGAAACGTAAACCCACTGAAATAAATTCTAACTTTCACTTTAATTTCAATAAGCTATTAACATTCTTACTATTCTCTTCTATGCACATCAAATCTGAGAAGTTCAATAATTTAAAAAACAACACCTATTACATAGATAATAGATCGTTACCCCATTTGCAAACAAGCATGTCACATATTAGAATCAACGTGATTCATCAAAGTTTTGCACAAAACTATGAGTCCATAATTAAAAAAAACACATGATAGATCATTATCGGAAATACAATTTAGGGAAATGAAATTGAATAAGCTAAAACCATTAAGTATGTCAATTAAAATGCTTTGCTTTGGCGCTATTGCAAGCGCTCCGACTCACATTGCTTTTGCTAAAGAGCAAGGTGTTGAGAAAATTGAAGTAACAGGATCACGCATTATGCGTGAAGGCGCTATTGCACCTAGCCCAGTCTCAGTTTTAACAGGTGAAGAGTTAGTAAATACCGGCGCACTAAACATTGGTGAAGCCTTAAATAAAATGCCAAGCTTAAAACCAACCTTTGGTATGCAAAACTCTGGCCGATATATCGGCACATCTGGCCTTAATATTCTAGACCTTCGAGGTATGGGTACAGCACGTACTTTGGTTCTTGTAAACGGTAAACGCCATGTAGCGAGCGATGCAGGTACTGCATCTGTAGATACTAACACCATTCCAACAGCTTGGGTTGATCGTGTTGAGGTTATTACTGGTGGTGCATCTGCAGTATATGGTGCTGACGCTGTTACAGGCGTTGTTAACTTTATTCTTAAAGATGATATTCAAGGGTTATCAGTTTCTGTTACTCGCGGTGAAGCTCAGCATTCAGATTATAGTAACGACAAGCTTTTAGTTTCTTACGGACAAGATTTTTTAAATGGCAAAGGTAACTTTGGGGTTTCTTACGAGTTTGCACAGCAAGATCGTCTAAATGCTCTCGATAGTGACTTCACCAAAGGTTCATATCGTGAACTAACAAATCCAAATCAAGATCCATCACGCCCAGATGCGCTAGATAACCCAGATCGTCTTATGTATGAAAATGCAGGTCTATTCGCACTTAATGAAGCTGGTGCTTTCAACGCTGATGGCGTTTGGTACACATTTAACCCCGATGGCTCATCACGCCCGATTCAACTTGGTAGTGTTGTAGATGGTATCAGTTGTGCCGATTGTGAATTTATGAACTTGCGTAAGTTTACTGAAATTCAACCTACTTTCGACCGTCATATCGTTAACTTTAAAGCTAACTATGAAATTAATGATAATGCAACTGCTTACTTTGAAGGTAAATATGCAAAAGTTGAATCTGAAAATTGGGGGCAACCGAGCTTCTTCTACTTTGGATCTGGTGTAAACATTAGTCGTGATAATGCGTTTCTACACCCTACAACTGCCGCATTGATGGATGATAAAGGCCTAGATGCTCTTAACGTTAACCGTTTTAACGGAGATATTGGCCGCCGTTTTGAAATAAGTACCCGTGAAACCACACGTTTTGTAGCTGGTATTAAAGGTGTTATTGCCGATTACTGGGATTATGAAGTTTTCGTAAACTCAGGTGAAACAGAGATTGAACGAGCGAACCATAATAATTTAGTAGTACCGAACTTCCGCGCTGCAACTGATGCAATCACAGATGCAAATGGCAATATTGTGTGTCGTGATGTAACTGCTCGTGAAAATGGCTGTATCCCTATGGATATCATGGGCTTTAACCGCCCTAGCCAAGAGTCAATTGACTACGTAAATACGGTATCAATCGGTACAAGTAAAATAGAACAATTAAACGCAGGTGCAACCATTGCTAATTCGGCATTATTTGAGTTACCTGCTGGACCTATGGGTGTTGCGTTTGGTCTTGAATACCGTGAAGAGAAAAGTCGTACTACTGAAGATGACAATGCTAAATCTGGTGACACATTCTTTAATGCACTAGGTGAAGATGTGGGTGAATATGATGTTTCTGAAATATTTGCTGAAACTTCAATCCCGCTTCTAGGTGATTTACCATTAGTCGATACTTTAACGCTAGAGCTTGCAGCACGCTATGCCGACTACAGTACGATTGGTGACGTTACTACTTGGAAAGTTGGCCTAGATTGGCAATTATATGATGACCTAAGATTCCGCTCCACTGTGTCTGAAGCTATTCGTGCTCCAAACATTGGCGAACTATTTGGCGCGCCAGGAGAGAACTTTTACGATGTGAATGACCCTTGTCGAGTTAAATACCTTAATGAGATATCTGGTAGTGCACGCTCTACACGTGAAGCAAACTGCCTAGCGTTAGGTGTTCCTGCTGGTTTTGATAATCCATATGATGAGTCACGTATTAAAGGTACATCAGGCGGAAACAAAAACGTTAAAGGTGAAGAGTCTAGCAGCTTTACTGTTGGTGCGGTATTCACACCTAGCTATATCTCAGGTTTAAGTATTACTGTAGATTACTGGAAAATTGAACTAGATGATGCCATTGACACCATACTTGCTCAACAAATTGTTGAACGTTGTGTGGATGCAGCAAGCATCGACAACCAATATTGTGGGCTGATCACCCGTAATAGCGAAGGTAAAATCTCTAATCTACAAAACAGTGTTCTAAACATCTCAAAACAAGAAGCCTCTGGTGTTGACTTTGAAGTTAATTACACACTTAAGACTGATTTAGGTAACTTTAATACACGTTTAATGGCCACACGCTTAATTGAACGCAAGAGCTACCCTTTTCAGGATGAAGTTGATAATTTTGAAGAGTACGCAGGTGTTGATTCTGAGCCGAAATGGCAAGGTACATTTGACGTAAACTATGATTACGAGAATTACTTCGCATCATGGAAAATTCGTTACCTTGAACGCTCTAATCGATACCGTGCTGATGAGTTAGAAACCAACCCTAACCGTTCAAACTTCATGGCGTGGCCTTCATATGTAGTAAGTGATATTACTGCAGGGTATAACTTTGACATGGGTGTAACCGTTAAAGTAGGTATTGACAACTTATTTGACAAAGCCCCAATTAAATACACTACTGGTACTACCGAGGAAGGCGGTTCATACGACAATATTGGTCGTTTTGCATACGCACAAATTTCTTACAAATTCTAAATCTATTTGTAAATGACAGAAGGGCTGCGGTTTATTCGCAGCCCTTTTTTATTCTAATTATATTTGCTGAAACTACACAAGAAGGTAATTTAAGTATTCACAAATGGGTTTGCTTGAAATCACATTTACAGCTTTTGAGATAAATTGAATGCTACTAAATAGATAATACAATCAAGCTGCCAGCGTCGAGTTTAGGAATTAAATACTCTGATAAAGGTGCTCTCGCTCAAGTACTCTTTGCAAATAATGTTTAGTTTCATCATACGGAAGACCTTGTTCTAATGCTGCTAATACGAGCTCTGGCGTCATTGAGTTAATAATACGACTGGCTTTTTTAATATTACGTGAATTATCACTATTAAACACCCTCGCAACATTACCCGCTCCAGTGTTATATGCCGCTATCATGCAATATTTTCTGCTTAATGGGTCTATTATGTGGCGTAAATAGCGCTTATCGAGTATATGAAGGTAAGCCGCACCTGCCTCTATATTGTTATCAGCTACAAACAAGTAAGGGCCCGTCATTGGTTCATCCAAATTATACAAAAATCGATTGACATCTACCCCAGCGCTGGTTGGTACCACTTGCATTAAGCCAAATGCAGGAATAGCGGACTTAGCTAAAGGGTTAAAATGGCTTTCAGTATGCATCACAGAAAATACTAAGCTCGAAGCAATATTAAAGCGCTGACTATTGTCGACTATCTGCTTTGTATACGCTTTGGCTCGCTGCGGAACGTTGTCACTTTTTGGGAATGAAATTGAAAATTCACTCACCTGTAATTGTGACTGTGGTACTCCAGCAATTGCCTTGATGCTGTTTTTTAAGCGCCCAATTCGCTTCGTTTGCAACTGTTTCAATTGCTGTTTTTTCTCATTTAACAATGTCTGTGCTTTATGTGTGTCAGAAGCTGATGTAGTTAACGCGAGTTTATTATCAAGCTGACGCTCTATCAGTTGTTGCTGTTGTTCAGTTTGCTGCTCAATTTGCTGTCGAGCCACAAGCAACGACTGCGCCTTTTTTGCGTTATCGAGATTATAACTATGTGTGGAGGATAATTCTGTTGGGTCTAGATGTTGCGCTCGTCCTTGAAAAAAAGCATCTAATAGCGCTCTATTTTCAGATAAAAAACCTTCAAAAGCCTCCCTAATCTGCTCAGTGGATGGTGTATGTATTTCTTCGTGCCGGACAGAGATTGATAAGCGATTATTTTCAAAATCAACAACTAAGCGAGCATCATTTGCAGCGTTATAATCAACATAGCGCACATTATCTGTCACTTTTGCCTCACCCCACTTCGCAATCAACTGATCTCGAAAAGCGTCAAATTCAGCAAAGTGTTGCTCTACATACTTATCGAAAGCTTGTAAATGCTGTTGTTTAAAAAGCTCAAATTCACTGGATGCTTTATCTTGTTGAAAATCGCTTTGCCATTGCTGCATTGCTTCATCAAGTTCACTAAACAAAACTGTTTGCGATGCATGAGCTGCCATTGAAGTAAGCTGCATACATACAACAAACGTGGTTATTTTTTTAAGCATAATCACTCCCTAAAACTACCAATAAATCCTTAGTGGTGAAGTACATTCAAGCTGCACTCCACTTGCCCAAGCTTAATTAGTCAATTTGGCAATCTCTTTTTCTAAATCTTGCTGTGCCTTAAATGCTTTAAACTCTTGATATAAAAACTGCTCATCTCTTGGGTCAATACTAGGCTTTGCTGTTTTTACTAAATCTTTGAACAAAGTTTTAGTAAGCTCAGGCGATAATGTAGTCAAAGCACAAAAATAATCTTTTCCTGATATATCAACCACATCTGCTTTTACTACACGAGACCCATTCAGAGTTTGTTTGGTGAGTTGTTTAGATACAGAGCTGAATGTACTACCAACAGTGGTTGCATCATTTGCATCGGTGCGATTAGAGAATGTTTTATCTAAACCTTCAATACGTACTTCAATTTGTTGCGCAAGCGCCAAGCGTGAATTTGCCACCGCCATTTTCTGATCCACTGAAATATTTCCCGAGTACTTAACACAATCAGCCGCAGCAATACCATCTTCAATAATAGGGCTAAGTACCCAATCTGGAATATTCACTCTTGGGCTAGATGCCCCGTTCTCATCAGTTGAACTACAGGCTGTCAGCATCCCAGCAAGTACAAGCGTAGTGATCAGAGGTTTAATTTTCATATTCTTTCCTTTTGGCCCGAAGCATTTCTTTGATTCCAATCTAGCAAACTATTTCTAGACTAACAGTAATAAATTGTAAAAACGATTTTTAACAATTTATTGCTTTTATAAAGTTTATAGTTCTATTAACTTACTGACATTGATAGTATGAATTCGTCACTTCACGAATATGCAAAGGACGCTTCATTGAGTGCCAGTATAAAAAAAATTGTTTTATTATTTGTTGTTTTAGTTCAACTTTGCCTACTTAGTGCATGTAATCTCACACCGTTTCAACAACTCTCCCCTGCACAGTTGGTACAACAGGGTAACTTTGTTAAAGCCAAACAAACCGTTACCAATAATTACAGTAAGTCAGGTAACGAACGATTACTCTACCATTTAGAATTGGCAAGTCTATTTCATCTTGAAAAAAACTTTGCACAAAGTAATCAACATCTAAGCGATGCACTTACTCTAATTGACTCGTTTTATACACAAAGTATTTCTCAATTAGTCATGACTCAATTTAGTGGACCAACTTATGCAACGTACAAAGGAGAAGCCTACTATGTACCACAAATTCATATAATGAAGGCTCTCAACTTCAGTGCACTGGCAAAGGCCCAACCAACAAAAGCAGATAGTTATTTTGACGCTGCACTGATTGAAATGCGCCAACTCGATGTATTTTTAGCCCAACTTAAAGATGAAACTGGTGGCTATAATAGCGTGCAAACCAATGATTCTCTTACTGCAAAAATCAATCGAGTGCTAACACCTGTTTTTACTCCAACGGATTTACTCAATAATATCGAATACAAGGACGATGCTTTTGCACATTTTTTAAGTGGCGTATTGTTTGAACAAAGTGCAGAGTTTGATTCTGCTCGCTTACAATATCAACGTGCCATGCAAATATACGAAAATGGCTTTGAACAACAGTATAAATTACCAGCAGAAATCTCTAATAAAGCGCTTGCAGGCCTACTACGTGTTATGCAACATGCTGGCGGTTATGAAACTGAGCTGCTCGCTTTGCGTAAAAAACATCAAGATATAGTTCAAAGCAGCAACAATTTAGCAAACGTCACCGTGATACAAAATATCGGTATTGCACCGCAACGAAAGCAACTGAACTTGTTACTTAAAGCGGACACACAAGCCAAAGCACTCGTAATGACACCCATTGTATTTGGCAATACTAAAGAACGCAGGGCACAAATGCGCTGGTTTAGCATGTTGCATGCAGATACCAGTTTATTTGATATGATTCAAAATTATATGCTAGGTGATATCGGCGATGTGGCGATGGGTGTCGTCACCAAACGCATACCGTTAGGTCCTTTGTGGGATGACGCTGTAAAGCTGGGCATAATAGACGCTTTAGAGTTTGGTTCAAGAGTATCGGTCACTTACCTTGAGCCAATTGATACCCCTATCACGAAGAGTGAAATTTGGGTGGCTGGAAAACAACATACACAATTACTTCCATATCATTCTATCAGTTTACTCACTTTGCAAGATGCCTTAAAAAAATCACATAACGAAATACAAATGGCGTTGGTGAGGGAGTTAAGTAAAGCATTATCAGCTAAAAAATTACTAAAAGAAGCCGGTGTAAAGCAAGATAATTTATTAGGCCGATTAGCAAAACTCTCTACTTCTGTTGTCAACGCAGTGACCGCTTCAGCAGACACAAGGCAATGGCAAACATTACCATCTGAAATTCGTTTAGCACAGTTTTCACTCCCTATTGGCGAGCAACAAATCACCATAAAAACTTACTTGAACTCGGGACGTATTATCGAACACAGTGAAAAGCTCATGGTAAACAAAAGCATGAGCCTATGGCACACTCACACTTTTGTAACCGAAAATAGTGAGCAAGCCACTCTCACCAAATCAACTTTGAACATGGAATAATAGTATGAAAAACAATCGCACATTAATTAAGTTTGTTCCTTTTGCAGTGCTTGCAACACTCTCTCTGAGTGCCTGCAAAAGTACAAAAGTAGAACGTATAGATGCAAATCAAGAAATCGCATTATCTGATAAGTGGAATGGTAAAGATTCACAACTGGTCGCTGAGGCGATGATAAGTGACATGCTAAGCTTTCCTTGGGTGAATGATCATCTAAAAAATGAAGGCTCTCGCCCCGCGATTATCGTTCAGACGGTACGTAACAAATCACATCAGCATATCGCAGTAGACACTTTTTTAAACGATTTGAAGCGTGCTATTTTGCGCTCAGGACAAGCTGACTTTGTGGCCAATCAAGAAATTAGAAATGAAATTCGGGAAGAGCGCAAAGACCAAGAGTTAAATGCTTCTCTTGAAACGCAAAATGAGATGGGACAAGAGCAAGGTGCGGATTACGCACTCTCTGGCACGATTAACTCTTTTGTTGATCAACAAGGTGGTAAACGAGTTACCTTCTACCAAGTAGATTTACGTTTAATCGATATGACCAGCAATCGTGAGGTGTGGAATGGACAAAAGAAAATTCAAAAACTACAAGAGCGTTCAGGCTATGGGTTCTAGGTTAACAGCAGCGGTTTGCCTGAGTTTATTATTGCTTACTGGCTGTCAAACAACCACTACAAATAAACCTGATACTGCCGTACCCGATTGGATAATTCAAACGCCAACGTCTGATTATTTAATATATGGCGTCGGCGTCGCTGACAGCGTTGGAGATATGCAAAACGCTAAGCTTGCTGCACAAGAGTCAGCACGCTTAGCTCTTGCCAAACAGTTAAATGTCACTATCTCCGCAACTACCAACATATCGCAACGCGCAACAGAAAAGTCGATGCAATATCATGTAGATGAAGTGATAAACTCGCAGGTGCCTAATATTTTGCTGCAAGGTGTAAACATAGAACAACAATACCAGCAGGGTAGAACAGCCTACGCATTGGCTTCTTTTAATCGTACGCAAGCAACAATGCAGACGGAGTTAAGTATCCGTGGTATAGATAATGAAATCATGCAGGTAGTGCTCAATGGCCCAACTAAATCACAACGTCTAAAGCACGCTATCAAAGTAAGAAAACTTGCTGTTAAACGCACCAAGCTCAATGACTACCTCAGTATGCTACAAGCCGTTAAGCTGGCTAAACCATCGACGGTGTTAACACAACTTGCCAAAAGTGAAGAAATTCTCAATAACTTAAGCTTTAGTATTACCCCAGACTCTTATAAGCACAGTAATATTAAAGACTTACTTGCCAGTGCTTTGACGAGCAATGGAATTCACATTGTACCAAATGAGGCTGATTTTGAACTGTCATTTAGAGTAAATTGGCAACACATAGAAAAGTCAGGCACATTCTATAGTATTGGAGAAAGCTTTTTAGTTGTGACTGAAAATGGCCGCGAAAAAGCACACTTTAATAGCAAAGTAAAAGCTGCTTCATCTTATGCTCAAACTTCTAAAAATAACGCGATGCATAAGCTTGCTGATAAGTTATCAGCCCAGCTAGCGCAATTTATTGTATCTGGTACGTAACAACGTTAATCTCTAAAACATGCCGCGCTATGTAGGCGGCATATTTTGTTGCGTTCTAGATATACACAAAAAGGGTTTAAGTTATTCGTCTTGCTCATAAAAACGCTGAAGTTGATCTTTTAAATTAGGTGGAATGCCTTTAATCGTCAACGTATCGCTTTGTGCATCGTACATAACTCGTTCACCTAAATGCTTTCGCTCAAAGCCTACGCTCACACCGCCACCTAGGCCTGAAAACTTAACCATGGTACTAACCGTTTTTTTATCTACCGGAAAAGACTCTTCTAGCTCATAGCCCTGTTCTTTGTAAAACGTCTCAAATGGCGCATCAGAAGACTTTGAAAGGGTATCGGATAACGCTTCAACGTTGGCATCTTCTCCTGACGCCACACAGTCATTACAATAGTCAAAAACCTCTTTACGTAAGTCATCTTTCTCTTGTTTATCAAACTGCTGCTCGCTTAAATACCCTTCAACGGCACTGAGCATAACTTGCGATTGTTGCTTTGGATCAATCCCCTCTTCACACCCTAAAAAATCTAAGAAAAAGTCAGCAACTTTTCGCCCTGCACGCCCTTTTATGAATGAAATATAACGCGCATCATCTGCCTGTACATCCCACCCAGTTAAGTCAATACGAGCAGCTAACTGCATACGTGATATATCCAAATGCCGTGATGCGGATAAATCAAGCTCTGAGGTAATTGAGTAATGCTCTTTAATATTAATTAATGCAATAAGAATGTAGTCAGTTGCAATATACTTGTAATGACAAAACACCAAATAGCCAGTTTCGCTAAACGCATATTTGTTCAACTCTTCTTTTAGCACCTCTGTGGCTTGTTGTGTCATATGCCAAAAGCCAAGCTCATTGTTACGATAACTTTGCATAGCTGCAGATACTTTGCTGTTTTTATCCCCACTAAATGCGCAGTAGCCCTTACCTGGCTTACCATTGTAAGCATGGTGTAACTGTTCTATAAACACATTTACTCTATCGTTAACTTGCATTTCATCTTCGCGTAAATGTATCTGTGTATCTTCATCTTGCTTGTCGACATAATGTACAACTAGCTTATTCACCTCTATGCTCATCTTTGTTTTTCACGCCTCTGGTGTTAAAATGAAAAAATATAACTCTTTAATATTGAACCAACTGATGCCTATCCAATCTAAATATTCCAACCAACAAGTGGAACAAATTGTTGATCAACTCATTGATGTACTGACCTCACAGCAGGCACCAGTAGATTTGAGCCTTATGTGTTTGGGAAATTCTATCACGCATATTTTAAAAGAACATGTGCCAGAAGCGAAAAGACAATCAGTTGCTGAAAACTTCGCTAAAGCGCTCGTACAATCGGTAAAATAACTGAATGAATTTAACCCCACAAAGCCCGTTTTCTTCTAAAGCTAGCCAACTATTAAGTTGGGGGCACTGGTTTACCTTTGCAAACATAGGGTTAGTACTGCTTATCAGTAGTAGCTATTTATTTGCAGACAAAACACCAGCAAGTCTGCTGGGTGGCTTCTACATGCTGATCACTTGGCTAAGCCACACCAGCTTTATTACTTTTTGTGCATTTGTACTGACCATATTTCCTCTCAGCCTTGTTTTCCCCTACCCACGGCACATTCGCGGTATGGCAGCGCTAATAGCAACGTGTGGGGTTTCAATACTTAGCTTAGACGCTTTTGTATACTTTCAACTAGGTTATCATTTAAATTTACAGTCAGGGCCTGAAATCGTCTCGTTATTGTGGGATAAATTCAGTGATTCACCTTTTATCACCTCGGTGCTGGCAATTGGTTTTGTTGTACTTGTATTCACTTTTGAATTACTTGCCGGCAACAGAGCATGGCGTTACTTAGCTGAACTCAAGCAATATAGATTTCCAAAATATGCCACAGTTGCATTAGTCGGTTGTTTTGCCACTAGCCATAGCATTCATATTTGGGCTGATGCAAACGCTTATTTTGACATCACCAAACAAGATAATGTATTGCCACTTTCTTACCCAACCACAGCAAAAACCTTGTTAGCTAGGCATGACTTGCTAGACATAAAACGTTATGAAAAAGCGCACGACATTAGTTTAACGCAAATAAAAAACTCGTTTTCAGTCACCAAACCTATCCCTATTTGTAAAGCACCTACTAACAAATCAGTTACTATCGTCGTATTTAAGCAGCCAGGTGAATTAGCAGAGTTCGTTACTCGCCAGCAACTTGTGCCTATTAAACAGCTTTTACAACCAACAAATCATGAAGACGCATTATTCAACCTCATTTACGGTTTGCCTGCTTTTTACAAACCTGCAATGTCACAACAACCTGCACCACCTTGGAGTTCTTCTGAGCCGCTATTGAGTGTTACTGGTTTTAATAGTTTGAATGACATAGTAAATCCAGAATCACCCATTAAAATTATTAGTGCTAGCGCATTGGAAACACAAAATAATATTCAAGGTACTATTATTGCGTTTTCTTTGGCCCCAGTAAGTACTGATGTGATACATAACAGTGTTTTATACAGTAATGATTTTACCATTTCACAGCAGCTCTTTTTTAAACAATTACAAGACATCACTTATACCCTAGTTGCTTCTCATTTGGATTGTACCGAGCTTGCAAGTCATACCATGTTAGGTAGAGATCTCAAGCATTCAGCAAGTGTTGAAGGCGTTAACTATACGCAAGGTGTATTGGTGGCATTTAAAAAAGATAGGATTACTTTGGTTAGCCAAGATGGCAGTTATAAAAACCTTTCTGGCACCGAAGGCTTTGCCATTGATCAAAAGCTTGATATTCCATTTTTAATCAATAGTATCAAGATATTGAAAAAGTTTTCCTTGAAAAAAAGCGAACCTTAATTTGCCATTTTACAATGTTTGTCTATCTTTGAGTGAGGAAATTACTCAAAAGGAAGCTTTATGATTCGCAGTGTTATTTTTTTACTCTTTTTATTTTCTCTATCAAGCCATGCAAAAACTATCGTCAATTATTATAAGTGTGTCACAGAGCGTGGCACAGTATATAGTCAATTTCCATGCGGTAGTAACGGCACCCAGCACGTATTAGTTAATACCGACCCCAGTGCGGGTGTTCCATCTGAGCAGCATTACAAAACACTCAATCGATTAGAAAAAAAGCAACTGGTTCGTAATCTAAAAAATAAGATCAGAGCCAAAAAACATGAAGCTGCAATTTTAACCCGAGAACGAGACCGAGCAACACGTGTTCAACAGCAGCGGGTAAATCGCATAATGGATGATAAAGAGCGCAAAAACACGCTTAAAGATATAAAGCTGCAGCTCAAAGACATCAATAAAACTTACCACCAGCAAGCTCGTACACTGAGCAAAAAAATAGCACAATTAGAAAAGCGCTTAAAACGTTACGAATAAGTGACAGCGATTATAAAAACCGTTAACCTATAAACAGGTCATACCACTCAAGGTGATACGGTGCAGTCATTCTCAATTGCTGAGCTGATATTAGCAGGATTTACAAGGCATTATCAGCTCTTTCAAAGTATAACGCAGCAAACTGGACATGCTTTTGCTATGCAAGAGTGGTCAACAATACAGCAACTTAGTAAGTCAAGGATCAGCCACTATGACAGGCGAGTTGACGAAACAATTGACCGCTTAAAAGCATCTTTACCCTGTACCAAACTAAACGAGCTATTATGGCACCAAATAAAACAGGATTATTTAGCACTTCTTAGCTTTCACCCACAAGCTGAACTAGCAGAGACATTTTACAATAGTGTTTTTTGCCGTCTCTTTCACCGACGTTATTTCAACAATGACTTCATTTTTGTAGAAACTACTTTAAAAGATGCCCCAGCTTTACCCATAGAAGCAGAGTATCGTAGCTATTTTCCTGTTGTTAGTGGGCTGAAACCAACTATTAAAGAGATAATTAAACATATTGAGTTTAAATGTAAATTTAATAATCTAGATAGAGATATCAAACTACTCATGAAGGCGTTTATTCGCCAAGCACCAAATACACATCACAAAAGCTACATGATGCGATTTGATATACTCCAGGCCCCTTTTTATAGAAATAAAGGCGCTTATATCATAGGTCGCGTTGTCTCAAAAAGCGGTGTACAACCATTTATTATCTGCGTATTGCACCACCTTGAAGGTGGCCTATATATTGATGCATTACTTACTAACTCATCACAAATGCGCGTTATTTTTGGGTTTGCCAGAGCCTACTTTATGGTGGAGACTCACGCCCCTTCAGCTTTAATGCGGTTTTTAAATCAGCTTATGCCAAATAAAACCCCTGCAGAACTATACAATGCGCTGGGGTTTCATAAACAAGGTAAAACAGAGTTCTACCGTGAGTTTTTAGCACACCTCAATAACAGCGATGATAAGTTTGCGATAGCACCGGGCACCCCGGGTATGGTGATGATGGTATTTACGTTGCCTCATTTTCCGTATGTATTTAAAGTCATTAAAGATAATTTTGCCGAGAGCAAACCATTTGGTCGAGATACCGTTTTAGAACGTTATCAACTGGTAAAGAATCATGACCGGGTTGGCCGAATGGCAGATACGATTGAATACTCTGATGTGGTTATTCCAAAAAATCGCATTGAGCCATGTTTGCTAGAACAACTAAACAATACCATTGCAGGTAGTATGTATGATGAAGGTGATATGCTCGTTATAAAGCACCTCTACATTGAGCGTCGCATGACACCACTGAACCTGTATTTGCAAAATGCCGATCAAAAGCAAACCGAGTATGTGATGAGGGACTACGGTCTCGCCATAAAAGAAATGCTTCAGGCTAATATTTTCCCGGGGGATATGCTGCTAAAAAACTTTGGTGTGAGTAAACATCAGCGCGTTATTTTTTATGATTACGATGAAGTACAGTATCTTACCAATATGAATTTCAGAGATATGCCAAAAACTGACTTGACAGATTTATACTGCGGTATGGACGAACACTCAGCAGCCCCACAAGATGTATTTCCTGAGCAACTGTGTACATTTGTTCTCACAAACCCTACACTCAGAGCTATATTTGAACAAGCTCATCCTGAATTACTAACAGCGAATTATTGGCAGCAGGCACAACGAGATATAAAAAATAAGGTGGTAAAACATGTCTATCCTTACCCACAATCTCAGCGCTTTACCCACCTAGATAAAATAAAAAAGGAACGCCGTGAACATTAGTAAAATAGATTTAAACTTACTCGTGTATTTAGATACCCTGCTGCGAGAGTGCAATGTTACACGCGCAGCAAATCAACTCAGTATTACTCAGCCAGCAATGAGTAATGGTCTGAAAAGACTACGTAACTTATTTAATGACCCTATTTTAGTGCGTACCAGTGAGGGTATGGTGCCAACAGAGCGTGCCCTTGAATTACAGCCCGTAATTCGCGGTATATTAATGACACTGGAAGAAACGCTTGCACCAAATAGGGAGTTTGTCGCCAGCCAAAGCAGTCGTGTGTTTCGTATCATGGCCAGCGATTACGCCGCCAGTACCCTTGCACCAAAACTGCTAAATAAACTTCATGAAGAAGCACCTGATACTACATTAGATATTTTAACCCCCAGCGACGTTACTTTTCATGATGTAGAAAATGGCAAAGTTGATATGGCAATCAACCGTTTTGAAAACCTGCCACAATCGTTTCATCATAAACAAATTTGGAAAGATAGCTTCTGCTGCTTAGTAAAATCAGATAACCCTATCATCGATGGCTTTAACTTAGATGCCTATTTAAATGCTCGCCATATTTGGGTAAGTAAAACTGGATTTGGTGTGGGGGTGGGTATGGACCCTGCGGACGTGCAAAAATTAGGCTGGGTGGATGAAGCACTCGCACATTTTGGTAAACACAGAAGTATTGCAACTTTTACACGTAACTACCATGTTGCGATACATTTAGCGAAAGAACAAAACTTAGTAGCAACTTTGCCGTCAAAAGCAGCAAATATCTATAAAGATGACCCAGGGTTAGCAATTTTAGAACCGCCATTCCCTATCCCACCGTTTGAGCTAGATATGATCTGGAGCCCACTATTACATCGTGATGCAAGCCATATTTGGTTAAGACAAAAAATAGCCGAAGTTGCACAAGCATTAAAATAATACCATCTACTGAAATTTTGAGGCAAAACCGTATCGATAGCACAACTCTCACATACAGCTAGCGGCGTCAGGCATAGTCCTCAAAATAATTAAGTATTATATGGGTTGTTATTAGCATTATAAAAAAAGCAGGGGCCAATAGCCCCTGCCCTGTAAATCGCTTTAAAGTTTATTTTTCACAAGGTCAACCATACGGAATACTTAGCACTGGCCACAGTCGCTTAAGGCCAGGGTGAGAGCATACTTTGTTAACGACCATTAACCAAAGATAAGCTCGGCCCTGAATTCATCGTCAAAACTGGCCCGAACACACTTGCCACGTATCGAATCTTTGCGTCCTGTGTGCTGCTTTACCAAATTGCGAACAACCCGTCTGAACAGCGCCATATTTTCTGCCGAAATCGGCTCGCTTATCTGGCAAGCGTCTTCCTTAAACACGACATCCAACACCCAGTGCTGTTGGTTCTCGATGTGCCAATGATGGCGGATGGCTTTTTGCAACATCTGCACATCTGGCTCGACAGAAGTAACATAAAAGTGCGTATCTATTTTTGTTGTTGAGCCGGACTTGTTGTGTCTTTCAACCGCAACCAACGAAGTAAGCCCAGGCCATTTTGCTTTTATCTCTTTAGGCAGTTTGTCTGCTTTTAGAGCGTAAGTGATCCGTGTTTCCTGACGTCCATGGCCATTGCTGATTTGTACGTCTTCAGGCAAATCTTCTTCAAAGGCTTTTTCAAAACATGAAGCGA
>NZ_ARPN01000098.1:0-579 GCF_054966645.1 Pseudoalteromonas sp. SANK 73390 | reverse complement strand
TAAGCCAACTACTCACCACATCGTCATCATGACGAAGGTCAGGATCTTATGGCACTACTCACACACACCGTCATCCTGACGAAGGTCAGGATTTTATGGCGATTGCAGAATGTAGGCCCTGAAACAAGTTGATATTGTTTGTAATAATTTGAGCGATAACGAGGTTCATATAGAGTGATATAAATCTAACCATTTTGGGTTAACTTTTTGAATTAAATTCAACTTCCATTGCCTGTGCCAGTTTTTTAGTTGTTTCTCGCGAGAAATTGCAGCGTAGATATCTTCATGAGGCTCAATGTAAACTAAGCGGGTAACATGGTATTTTTTTGTAAACCCTTCTACAGCATGGGTGCGATGCTGATATATACGCTTTTTTAAATTACTAGTTACGCCAATGTATAGAACTCCATTTGGTTTTGAACATAAGATATAAACAGCAGGTTGCATAGATCATCCTTATCATTGCAAATTGTTATGATGCATAAATATAGACTATTGATAGGAGATTGTTTGGCTACTCACACACATCGTCATCCTGACGAAGGTCAGGATCTTATGGGCTATTGCAGAATGTAAAAT
>NZ_ARPN01000097.1:0-238 GCF_054966645.1 Pseudoalteromonas sp. SANK 73390 | reverse complement strand
TTTTAAAATAAGTTGAAGTAGCATCTAGATGTTATCTCGAGTTTTGCGCCCTTAGCTCAGCTGGATAGAGCAACGCCCTTCTAAGGCGTCGGTCGAAGGTTCGAATCCTTCAGGGTGCGCCATTCTTATTTTAAGTCTCTATGTAGTGGCGGCTGTAGCTCAGTTGGTAGAGCCCTGGATTGTGATTCCGGTTGTCGTGGGTTCAAGTCCCATCAGTCGCCCCATCTACATACTTCCG
>NZ_ARPN01000096.1:0-207 GCF_054966645.1 Pseudoalteromonas sp. SANK 73390 | reverse complement strand
CAGCGCTCCGTGTCAGTGAGGTCGCATTATAGGGCGATCCTTTTTTTGATCAAGTGTTTTTTTCAGCTTTTTTTAGATAAATGATAAAAACAGCCACTTCGAGCAAAAAACACACTAAAACAGATTAAAAACTAGCTTTAAATAGAATTTATCTAATCAAAATACAAAAATGCGCTTATTTGTAAGCGGCGATTTTTGTTATTTTAC
>NZ_ARPN01000095.1:0-21930 GCF_054966645.1 Pseudoalteromonas sp. SANK 73390 | reverse complement strand
AGCCCAAAGGCTTCCACTACTTTGTCATTCGCAACTGACATAAATTATTATGCTGCATTACTCATTTCGCGTAATGAAAGCCTTTGATTTGAACAAAATTCATACCTCAAAGATCAACAGACCCTAATAAAAAACGTCCGAAATTATAGACGCAAACAAGAATTGTTCTACACTTTTATACTAGCCGTTGTTTTATGCCAGTTACGTTTAACAACACTTTGAGAACAAGGAATACGTTATGCGCAGATTTTTTAATGCTATCACTACGCTTAATTTGACCAAAAAACTCAGTATTGCATTTTTATTGGTCGCATTAATCCCAATCACATTTATTATCAGTATTGCGCTATACCAAGCGACATCGGCATTACAAGCACAATCATATGCGCAACTAAACGCTGTTAGCGAAGTAAAAAAATATGCGGTGGTGCGACATTTTCAGGGAGTACGAGACAAGCTACAATCTCTAACCGTTAATCCATATACTGCCGCCGCTGCTAAGTCTTTTACCTATGCAATTGCCAATTTAGACACACCGACATATATACCTGAAAGTTTAAATGAGTTTTATCAAAGCCAATTCAAAGAACAGTTTATTCAACAAAACCCGAATACACCACCGCCAGTTAATCTGTATGAACAGCTTTCACCAGCAGCCCTAACACTACAATCTCGATATATTTCAGAGAATGCTTTTCCATTAGGCGAAAAAATAAGATTACTCAATACCGACCATCAAGACAGTTATGACCAGGCCCACCAAAACTATCATTTATTTTTTGCCGAACTCGTTGAGATATTCGACTTATATGATCTTTTTATCATTGATAATGATACTGGTATTGTTGCATATTCGGTGTACAAAGAGCTCGACTTTGCCACCTCATTAATTTCCGGTCCATTCGCAAGCAGTAACCTAGCAAAAGTATTTACTAAGGCTAAGCAACTTAAAGGCAGTGCTCAATACACATTTGTTGACTATGAACCTTACTTACCTTCATACAATACGCCAGCAAGCTTCATTGCAGCTCCAATAACGATTGAGGGCAGCAAAGGTGCAACTTTAGTCTTTCAACTATCAATAGACGCATTAAATAGCATCATGACTGAACGTGAAGGGCTAGGAAAAAGTGGCGAAACTTACTTAGTTGGCCCTGAAGGGTTAATGCGCTCAGATTCTTATTTAGACCCAGATAAACGCTCTGTTGTGAATGCGTTTAAATATCCCGACAAAAGCCGTATCAGTACCGAAGCTTTTCATCAAGCAATGAGTGGGCAAAAAGGACAAAAGCTAATTATGGATTACAACGGACAAAGGGTTCTTTCTTCATATACTCCCGTTGACGTCTTAGGCGTACGTTGGGCACTGTTGTCTGAAATCGATGAAGCTGAAGCTTTTGCTGCCGTCAACCAACTTACCCAAATACTGGCTATTGTTTTAGCCATGAGCATGCTTGTGATCATTGTGGCAGCTGTATGGTTTGCAAAAACTCTCACAAAGCCAGTACATGCTTTAGTAAGTACTATGCGGCGAGTTGAAAATGAAGGCGACTTTTCGTTACGTGCACCAAAAACAACACATGACGAAATAGGCGAATCAGCACATGCGTTTAATTCTATGCTAGATGCCCTACAAGTATCACTCAATGCAACCAATCGAGTTATGAACAAAATGGCTGAGGGGTGCTTTTCTGATAGAATTGAAGTTGAGTGTAAAGGTGAGCTAAACACATTAAAACAAGCAACAAATCATTGTACGAGTACCTTAGATACTGCAATAGGTGAGATAAATGTCGTCATTAAAGATATGTCGGAAGGGCAGTTTAATAGTCAACTACGCGCTTCTATGTCTGGAGACCTTGGCAAGTTAAAAGATAATATTAATTACTCATTAAGTAGCTTAGATAACACCATGGATGCCATAGTCCACGTTATGGAGAATGTTGAGCACGGTAACTTTAAAGAGCAAATTGACATCGATGCTGGGGGCAAACTTGCACAATTAAAAAATAGTGTGAACAACTCAGTAGCAAGCTTATCTGGTGCCATGGATGATATAAGCAAAGTCATGAGTGCAATCCGCAATGGCGATTTTTCTCAACGTATTGGTTTGCCCCTCCAAGGTCAGCTTGAAGAGCTCAAAGAAGACATAAATTTTAGTGTTATCAACTTAGACAATATCATCAAAGAAATCTGTCATGTGATGGCAGCAGTAAGTCAGGGGAATTTTAAATATAAGGTCAATTGTGATGCTCAAGGCCAACTCGGTATATTAAAAGAAGATATCAATGTATCAATTGAATCACTGGATAGTGCCGTAAGCGAAATCTCCTCCGTGATGACGGCTATTAGTTATGGGCGATTTGACCGCACCATTGAATCGCCAATGAAGGGGCAACTAAATAGCCTTAAAACAGACATTAATCGTTCGGTAAACAACCTTAATCAGGTCATTGCTGAGCTAGGAAGTGTAATGAGCGCTATGTGTCAAGGAGACTTTAGCATGCAAATTACCTCTGATTTACAAGGGCAATTACAACAACTAAAAGATGATGTGAACGGCTCCACCGCTATTATCAATGATGCCATTAGTGAAGTAACACAAGTACTAAGCGCGCTGGCTAAAGGCGATTTAAGTCACGCTGTACAAGGTGAATATAACGGGGTGTTTGCGCTGCTGAAGCAAGATGTTAATACGACAATTAATAAGCTCACTGAGGTCATTGAGGGTATCCAACTATCGGCTGGTAATGTGTCGCAAAGTGCCAGTGAGATAGCTGATAGCAATACTGAAATTAGTGCACGAACGGAAGAACAAGCTGCCAACTTAGAACAAGCTAGTGCTAGCACTAGTCAAATGCTGGAAGCCTTAACCCATGTTTCTGCTCAATCTGGTACTGCCGTTCAGCTCGCTCATCACGCCGAAGAAACAGCCAAAGAGGGCGGTGAACTTTCTAACAACACCGTGACAGCCATCGATGAAGTAGACAAAGCCAGTAAAAATATCAACGAAATTGTGTCAGTCATTGACGGCCTTGCATTTCAAACTAATCTACTGGCACTCAATGCAGCCGTAGAGGCAGCAAGAGCAGGAGAAAATGGTAAAGGCTTTGCCGTTGTAGCCAATGAAGTTAGAGACTTAGCTGGGCGCAGCGCCGCGTCGGCAAAACAGATTAAAGATATTATTGCCAACAGTAACGATAAAGTTGGCCAAGGTATTGAAATGGCAAATAGCGCTGGGCTAAAACTAGAGCACATCGTTGCGGCTATATCTGAGGTAAGCGATACTATAATTAAAATCAATCAAGCAACAACCACGCAACAACAAGCGATTAAAGAGGTAGACCAAGTAGTGCAACGCCTGACTGATTTAATTCAACAAAACTCAGCCATTACTGAAGAGACGATGGCAGCAGCAAAGCAAATGGCCGAACAGTCACAGCAGATGCGTCATTTACTTGGGTACTTCAATGTGGCCAAATCATCACCCCAAGCTGCTTTGTTGGTACATCAGTTTAATGCATCTTAGATTTTACATGCCCTCACGGTTCTTTTAAGGCGGGGGGCACACGCTTTTTAGTACTTATTTATAGTTCGCATAGCTTATGCGCTGCATTAATTAAGGTTTCTGTGTGCTTAGCAAAACATAGGCGAATAATTTTATCCTCAGGGGGAGAATCATAAAATACACTTAATGGAATGGCCGCAACTCCAACCTCTTTGACTAAATACTCACAAAAAGCAACATCATTTAAATCTGAAATAGCGCGGTAGTCTAGCAGTAGGAAATAAGTTCCTTCGCTGGTCAAAATCTCAAACCGACTACCTTGTAGAGCATTGACCAATATATTTCTTTTTTGTTGATAAAAGTCAGCCAGTTCATCTAGATGCGCACTTTGCTCTTTAAGCATGTCAGCCAGCGCTAACTGGGCTGGGGTGAAACTAGAAAAAGTCACATATTGATGCACTTTACGAAACTCTTCAGTTAAGTCGTGCGGTGCTACACAGTAGCCCATTTTCCAACCGGTACAGTGAAAGGTTTTGCCAAAACTTGAGATAACGAAGCTACGGGAAAAAATATCTTTATCTTTTAAAGCACTAAAATGGATATGATCATCAAAAGTAATATGCTCATAGACTTCATCACTTATTAATAAAAGATCATGCTTTACTAAAAGCGCTTTAAGCATCACCACATCCTGCGAAGTCATTATTTTCGCCGTTGGATTATGCGGAGTATTAATGATAATGGCGCGGGTTTTTTCATTAATAGCACGAGCGACTTGTTGCCAATCAATACGAAAATTCGGTGAGCGCAAAGCAATGTGAATGGCCCTACCTCCGGCCAACTCTATTGCTGGTTGATAGCTGTCATAAGCTGGGTCAAAGACAATCACTTCATCACCCGTTTGAACAATTGCTTGAATGGCCACAAACAGTGCCTCTGTTGCACCACTGGTTACTGTAATTGCACTAGAGGGGTTGACTACTTGCCCATACTTTCTTTCAATGAGCGCTGCAATTTGTGCTTGCAAAGGGGCAACACCCGATGACGGCGCATATTGATTAAACCCTTGTTCACTGTAGTATGCCAACTGTTTTTTAAGAAATTCTGGTGCATCAAATTCAGGAAAACCTTGCGACAAATTTATGGCTTGATAGCGATTTGCCAACCCTGTCATTTGACTAAAAATACTGGTGCCTAAATTTGGTAATTTACTTTTCAAGCCCTTTCCTCTTTGATGATGATGCAAAACGACACGCAGTGTTATCTCTTATCGGCACCTAATCGCCAATAAACTTCTTTTGAGACTTCAAGGTAACACAAAATGTAAAGTGAAACCGCTAAAGCAGTCTATAAACAACAACTAGATCTAATGCTATCAATCAGTGACTTAGCGATCTGATTTTATAAAAATGATGTGAACATTTATCTATTGAGCATACATGACACATAAATGTACAGTGACCTAATTAATATGTAAAAAAAGCGACAGAATGTCGCCTTTTGTATTTTATAACTTTAAATTTTCATCTAAAAAAGCCAAAACCCTATGGTAATATGCTTCGCGATGTTTGGCTTTGTAAAAGCCATGACCTTCACTTTCTAGCAGCATATATTCATAAGGGTATTTCGCCTTGTTGAATGCTTTAATAAGCGAATCAGCTTGTTCAATTGGCGCTCTTTTATCTTCACCACCATGGACGATTAGTATACTAGCCTTTAGTTTATCGACATTATAACTCGGTGAGAATGCTTTCAAAATCTGCTGATCTTGCCCCAACACCTGGGTTAAATAATTGCGGCCAGTTTTATGCTCTGCGATATCTCCTTCATCAAATAGCAGAGGTAAATCATAAACCCCTACAACGCCAATCGCACATTGAAACAAATCAGGTTCTAAAATTGCGCTTTGCAAGGCAGAGTAACCACCAAAGCTGGCCCCCATTATGCACATATTATCTGGGTTAACATAACCTTGCTCAATAACATGTTTAGTACCATCTATAATATCAAACTGAATATCACTGCCCCACTTACGATGTCCGGCAAACTCAAAAGTTTTACCATACCCGCCAGATCCTCTAAAGTTAACCTTTAGTATCGCAATACCGCGACTAGCTAATAATTGCGTATCTATATCAAAACCCCAATAATCACGCGGACCATGCGGCCCTCCATGCGGCACCACAACCAGAGGTAAGTTCTTGGGCTCTTTACCTTTAGGTAAAGTCAAATAACCATGGATTGTTAAGCCATCACGGGCTTTAAACTTAAAAGGTTGTGTTTTAGACATGTCTTGTGGTTTTAACCAACCTCGCTCAGCAAATAAAAATTGCAGCTTATTTTTATGCTCGTCAAATAGATAGTAATGCCCGGGATTTGTGTCACTCCAAGCATAGACAATACTTTTTTCTCCATTTTTAGTCGAGCTCACTAATTGGACCTGCAAGCCGTTTAATGAAGCAATTAAAGACTTTAGCTTCTTTGTACTAGTGGAATCATTATCCAAGAATACGTAATTTGGATACTCTGGTTCTAACTCAACTGCGTAGACTTCCTTGCTAACATCATCTATCCAAATTTTTCTTGGAGAAACCACTTCATCCTGAAAAACAAGACTTGTTTGGCCAGTCGTTAAATTTAACTTATATACACCCTCTGGGCTCATATTCTTAGTCGCGCTAATGAACACTTCTTTGCCTGACGCGGTAAATGCAATTGGCATAATATTACGTAAAAACTGTTCACCCAAATTTAACGGCTGCCATTTCTCATCATTTTTATCTCGCACTCGAATATCATAATCAACGTAGTTTTCAGTTGAAGCCACAACCCTAACCTGACCGTCATGATCGGTCAGAAATTCCCCCTTTTTAGAAGGCGAAGTTGCAACGAGTTTTCGATAGCCATTGTTGACATTAACTCGATACACTTTTGTTCTAGGCTCTTTTACATTGCTCCATGGATAGGTTATCACTAGAATTTGTTCTTCATCATCTGGTAACGCATCAAGAACAAATGATGTGCCACGCAAAGGTGTTGCTTTACGAATAGCGGAACCTGTTTGCATTTCACCTTGATACCCAATGACATAACGCTTTTTGCCGCCATCTGCATCTACCGCAAATAACTCACCTCGATACTCTGGGTGTGATGACCAACCTTTAATGTATTGTTTTTCCATAACAAGACGATCACTACCTGACCATACATAGTTACCGACTTGAGCATTATCACTAAAATTAACGCCGCTGATGATTTTGCTCTTTTTTAGATCAAACACATATAAATTTTTTTTACCATTTACCTTCGAAATAAAGGCTAAATATTCACCCCTTGGAGATATTTTAACACTATGATACGCAAAATCTTTGCTAAAGTTTTCAACTGGAACTAAGCTACTTTCCTTGGTTACGCCTTTATAACTCAACAATATAATTGCTATCCATACTATAACCCGCACCATAATATTCAAAACTCCCTATCTGCTAAAATATTTATTTTATATCTGTGCTTCAGCCACACACCCAAAAGCCAACCATAGAAATTGTGTATTGCCACCCGTCCTTAATTTAAGACAATATACACTTTGGAAAAACTTATTGTGTAATCTAACAATGCCAACTCTTAAAAAGAGCTGCATCTATTGCCATAGCTCTACTATGTAATACATCAGTAAAAAGTATTGCATAGCATCTGACAAACCCAATACTAGCCACAACCTAGATACTCTTATTTGCTCGCCAACGTGCTTTCTATATATTTATTGATTTGTTCCTCAAGAATAAACAATGGCACAGAGCCATGACGTAGGATCTGGTGATGAAATTCTCTTAAGTCGAACTGCGCACCGAGCTTTTGCTCTGCCTCTTGACGCAAACGTTTGATTGTCAATTCGCCAATTTTGTACGATAGTGCCTGAGCAGGCCAAGATATATAACGGTCAGTTTCTGTTTTAACATTATGCAACGATAAAGCCGTATTATTTTTCATAAAATCCATCGCTTGCTCACGGCTCCAGCCAAACATATGCATTCCCGTATCCACAACCAATCGTACTGCACGCCACATTTCATACGTCAAACGACCAAAATTACTATAGGGGTCTTGATAAAACCCGGCTTCAAGCCCTAAATACTCTGAATATAATCCCCACCCTTCTCCAAAAGCTGAGATATATTCATTGCGTCGGTAATCAGGTAAATAGTCCATTTCTTCATTCAAGGCTATTTGTAAATGATGACCTGGCACCGCCTCATGTAAGGTTAGTGCTTCGAGTACATACAATGGCCGTTTATCCAGAGCATAAGTATTTACCAAGTAATAGCCGGCTTCCAAGTCATTACTCGCACCTTGATAGCGACCCGTAGTGTACTTTGGGGCAATGCTTTGCGGAACAGGAATAACGCCATAGGGTCTGCGCGGTAAAGTATGAAATAGTCTTGGCAACTGTGCATCCATTTGTTTGGAAATATAGGCTGCCTCTTTAATTAGTTGCAATGGTGTTTTAGCATAAAACTGAGGGTCCGTTCTCAAAAAATGAACAAATTCAGCAAATGAGCCTTCAAACCCAACTTCAGTAATCACAGACTCCATTTCTTTGCGAATGCGAGCTACTTCTTTTAAACCCAGCTCATGAACTTGTTTTGCTGACATGTCTGTCGTTGTATAATATTGTGCTCTGTTTTCGTAATAAGCTTGACCATTTGGCGTATCTTTCAATGCAATACTGGTGCGTGCAGCAGGTCTATATTGCTCAATAAAAAACGTTAAATAGTTTTGATATGCAGGCATCACTTTGGTTGTTAGAACTGATTGAGCTTGCACTTGCAGAGCAGCAAACTCATTAGCGGGTAATTTTGCAGTATTGAGTTTAAATGGTGCATAAAAAGCAGACTGAGTGACATCTTGATGAATAAAACCCTCAATAGATGCTTCGTAGCCTTTTAAAACAACTTTAGGCTGCGTGTAGCCCGCTTTCATGCCCTCGCGCATCCACTGCATATTTTGTTCAAAGAAACGGGGGATTTCGTTAAGGCGCTTTAAATATACTTCAAACCCACCGACTTTACTAAAATCGCTATAGCCAATGATTTGTGTAATTTCAGAATGAAACCCGCCCTCGGATGTTAAGGGAACTAAATGCTTTTTAAAGCGATATTCATCCACTTTATTTTGAATTTGAGCGCGTAGTATCGTGTAATTAATTTGGTTTTCTTCGCTCAAAGTTTGAATGTTTATGTCATCCAAACCTAAAAGCAGCTGCACTCGTTGTTGTTGTTGTTCTGCCAAAGCGGTTGAACTCAAATTAGGAAGGTAGTAGGCCATGCTGACTGCACGACTCTTATATGGCTGAACTTGCTGTCTGAACCCTGCAATTTGTTGCTCTAACTGAGCAAATTCATCATCACTAGATTTTGGCGTTGTTTGACAACCTGATAATAACGTACTCAGAAGAACCGCACTGAGCGATAGAGCAAAATTTTTAACCACTTTTTTATTCCTAGACGTCGGGGTTTTTCATGACTCTAGCCGAGCAAACACCCTTACTGCAAATAAAAGAGTTCAATCCCACAAATTGCAATATGCAAAAATAGTAGGCAAACTACGACAAATTGATGATAAAAAAAGCGAACAGTCGCATAAATTTAACTTTTCTATTTCAAATTGACGCGTTTTGCTTTTAAATACAGATTGCACTTAGTGCGCTGGTTAATATTATAGTAGTGAGACCTAGCCCATAAAATAAGGTAGGCCACTAAATTTCTAGAAAGCTCCATGACTGCGGTAAACAAAATGATGTTCCATGACTCCATGGCTAATGCACAAGAAAAAATGACTCAAGTTTGCTTGTTTCTAGAGCAACACCATTTGCCGCCAACGCCTATGAACTATCATGTAACATATAGCTATATCAGTAAATGCGATACTGCGCTGAACGAAGCTTTAGACAATGCCATTAACGATAAACAAAAAGTAGATAGCATATTTATTGAACACCTTTATTTTGAGTATCTAAATAAAGGGCACAAAACAGAAACTGAACTTCTCAGTAACGTTGACGGCGTTCTGGCAAGTCTTTCTCAAACGTCCAACGAATCACAAAAACACATCGCTAATTTCGCACAAAAAATTACCACTTGTGTGCAAGACTTAGATGAAAATAATATCGCAAAAAGCAAAAGAGCCATAACTCAACTTAGCCAATCTACAGATGCAATGTTAAAACAGCATCAAGTATTCAAAGCGCAACTTAAAAAAGCGCGCATGATGCACATCAAATCACAACAGCAACTACAGTATCTACGTAAGCAACATATCATTGACCCACAAACGGGCCTTTATAAACGACACTTTTTAAACCAGCAAACACAGGCATGGTTAGCCAAAGACAAATCTATTTGCGCAATTGCGATTCATATCACAAATTTACATGATTTTACTCAACAATATGGTGATGTTATTGGCGAAGTTATCCTCAATAGAGTAGCTAAGAAAGTGCAGTCATATGTATTCGAAAGTGGTTTACCTGGGCGTACCCGAGCACAAGAATTTACCGTTTTGCTAGCTGATATAGAGCCTACAACGGCCAATGTAATCGCCGAAAAAATTCGTAAAGGCGTTGAAAAAATTAAATTTGTTAGTTCTAAAAGCGATATTGAATTACCTCGCATTCAACTGTCGTTAGGTATTGCAAAAAGACATCAGGAACAAAATTTCGATGAGCTAGCATACAAAGCACATTTAGCAGCTCATAAAGCATACTTGTCTGATCAAAGCAGCTTTAGCGTTTCATAAAGCGTACAAGCGAGCTATCTGATAAATTCTGCAGCGATAAATTGCACCTCAGTGACGCAATCAGTACACTAGAGCACAATTTAGCGTAACCACCTAAGCAGAGAAGCACCATGAAAGAGTCGCAACAAAACACCACTGATTTTGGTTATAAAACAGTAGCCCGAGATGAAAAAGCCTCGATGGTGGCTGATGTATTTCATTCCGTAGCCGCTAAGTACGATATTATGAATGATCTAATGTCATTTGGCATTCACCGTTTATGGAAGCGTCAAGCTATTGCATGTTCAGGCGTGCGAAAAGGGCACCGCGTGCTTGACTTAGCCGGTGGTACTGGGGATCTAACCGCCAAATTCAGCCAGCTTGTTAGCGATACTGGTCAAGTAATTTTAGGTGATATCAACGACTCCATGCTTAAAGTAGGCCGAGATAAACTGCGTGATTTAGGCTTAGTTAATAATATTGAATACGTACAAATGAACGCTGAAGCACTCCCATTTCCAGACAATAGTATTGATGTGATCACAATTGCGTTTGGTTTACGTAATGTAACAGACAAAGATGCGGCGCTAAAATCTATGTATCGTATTCTGAAGCCTGGTGGTCGTCTTTTAATATTGGAGTTTTCTAAAACCGACAGTGAAGCACTCTCTAAAATTTACGACTTTTACTCTTTTAACTTACTCCCTTCGATGGGTAAATTAGTGGCTAACGATAGCGAGTCGTATCGTTATTTAGCTGAGTCTATTCGTATGCACCCAGACCAAGAAACATTAAAAGGCATGATGGAAAATGCCGGTTTTGAACAAGCTAATTACCAAAATATGACCGGTGGTATTGTCGCACTTCATCGCGGTTTTAAATACTAGGGGATGACATGATCAAAACTCTGCTTGTAGCAGCCGCTGAGCGTGTTCTTAATGGAGCTCTTAATTTAGACCCTCATTTTGCAGCATCACTAAAAAAGGTACAGCATAAAGTTTTAGCCATTGAAATTAGGGACTGGCAGCAAACTTTTGCACTCACGTACACAGGCCAAAGTTTTATGCTGTTTAACAATTTCCAAGAGCAAAGTGATTGTCATATTAGCGCCAGCATAGCTACTTTATCTGAGCTTAAAGAACCGAGTCAATTAACCCGACTTATTCGTCAAGAAAAGCTGGACCTAGAAGGTGATTTACATCTGGCGCAAACATATAGCCAAAGTTTTTCTAACCTAAACATTGATTGGGCTGAACATCTATCTGAGTATCTTGGTGATGCCGGCGCACAACAACTAGTACAGCAAATTAAACATGTGATCACGCGTACCAAAAAAGCAGATAGCATATTAAGTAATACAACCCAAGAACTATGTCAGGATGAGCTTAAGGTCACCATCCATCCGCTCGAAATGACACAGTTTAAAGCGCATACCCGTGAGCTTAAACAACATGTGGCGCAACTAGAACACCGCATTAATCAACTACTCGCTCGTTAAGGAATCCAGTTTGGCCATCGCTCGTTTATATCAAATCACACACACTTTGCTCAGTTTTGGGCTTGATGAGTTTATTCCTGAACAAAAACGACCTTGGTTTGCGCGCACAGCTAGAAGTAGCTTATTTTGGATCCGCAACAACCATGCCGATAAGCCGATTGGCGTAAGGCTAAGATTAGCGTTACAAGCATTAGGCCCGGTATGGATAAAGTTTGGCCAAATGCTATCAACTCGTCGAGACTTGCTACCGCAAGACGTCGCTGAAGAGTTGGCTGTACTGCAAGATAAAGTCGCCCCATTTGATGGAGTCCGAGCGCAAGCATTAATAGAACAAGCACTACAAATTAACGATATTAACGAGTTGTTTAGTGAATTTGATCAAGTGCCATTAGCATCAGCTTCTATTGCACAAGTACATACTGCGACACTTGTGCATAATGGCAGTGAAAAAGAGGTGGTAATTAAGGTTACTCGCCCAGATATTGAACAACAAATAACGGCAGACTTAGCGCTTATGACACAATTTGCTCGATTGCTGGTCAAGCTTTTTAAGCCTAGCCGCCGCTTAAGGCCTGTTGAAGTAGTCAAAGAATATAAAAAAACCTTACTCGATGAATTAGACCTCATGCGAGAAGCCGCTAATGCCATTCAGCTAAAGCGTAACTTTACTGACTCCGAGTCACTTTATATCCCTGAAGTATATAGCGATCATTCACGTAAAAATGTGCTAGTAATGGAACGTATTTATGGGATACCGGTGTCGGACACTGAATCATTGCTCAAGCAAGGCACCAATATGAAATTACTTGCTGAGCGCGGTGTTGAGGTGTTTTTCACTCAAGTATTTAGAGATAGTTTTTTTCATGCTGACATGCATCCAGGTAATATTTTTGTGTCTCGCAACACACCTCATAACCCACAATACATTGGTATCGATTGCGGTATCGTTGGCACTTTAAATAAAGAAGATAAGCGCTATTTAGCTGAAAATTTTATTGCTTTTTTTAATCGTGATTATCGCCAAGTTGCTCAGTTGCATGTAGATTCTGGTTGGGTGCCTGCAGATACCTGTGTCGAGGAGTTTGAGTTTGCCATTCGTACCGTATGTGAGCCTATTTTTAATAAGCCACTGGCAGAAATTTCTTTCGGTCATGTACTGGTAAACTTATTTAATACCGCCAGACGTTTTAACATGGAAGTACAGCCTCAGCTTGTATTACTGCAAAAAACGCTACTGTATGTAGAAGGTCTGGGTCGTCAACTATACCCTCAGTTAGATCTCTGGCAAACTGCAAAACCATTTTTAGAGCAGTGGGTAAAAGAGCAAATTGGGCCTTGGTCTTTGCTTAAACAAATGTATGCAAACCTGCCATTTTGGGCAGAAAAAATGCCTGAAATTCCAGATCTTATCTACCACAACTTAAAACGTAGTAATCAACAATTGGTGAATATCACACCCAAAAAAGAGACCAAACCTATATTATTGGGTATGTTAGCCTGTGCATCACTCATTTGTGCCAGTCTCACTTATTTGGCACAAGATTGGTTAGCATCGGGTTTATCGCTCTCAGTAAGCGCCATTCTATTTATTAGCGCGTGGCGCAAAATAGGGTGATATTTTGCTCACTGGGCGTATAATCACAACAACTTAAGTTTTTATCACAAACGGAGTCATCATGGGTTTAGGTGGGATCAGTATTTGGCAGCTCTTAATCGTGCTAGCCATCATCGTTTTGTTATTTGGTACAAAGAAGCTGCGTGGTATTGGTGGTGATTTAGGTGGTGCTGTTAAAGGCTTTAAAAAGGCAATGTCTGATGAAGGTAAAACCACAACACAGCTAAGCGAGCAACAAGAACAAACAAGCACGACTGAGCAAGAAAAAAAGACAAAGATAAGGTATAACTGATGGGTATGTGGGAGCTTGTAGTGGTCCTGATTGTTGGCCTAGTCGTATTGGGTCCCGAGCGCTTGCCTGTTGCAGTACGCACAGTGAGCCGCTGGGTTAATACTATCAAATCTGTCGCTAACTCAGTCAAAGCTGAAGTTAATGAAGAGCTACGTGTTCACGAACTACATACCAACTTAAAAAAAGCTGAACAGCAAAATATGCAAGACTTACCTGATGAGCTTAAACACTCAGTGAGTGAGTTACAAAAAGCAGCTGAGTCAGTAAAACACAGTTATAAAAATGCATCCGACGTCAAAAAAGACTGATAAAAGCGTAATTAAGAAGTAAAGAGCAACTTATGTCACAAACCCAACAAAGCGGTTTTATCGGCCATTTAATTGAACTGCGTAATCGGGTCATGAAAGCACTCCTAAGCGTGTTATTGATTTTTATTGCTCTCGTGTATTTCGCGAATGACATTTACAGCTATGTTGCAGCACCTTTGATTGCAAGCTTACCTGAAAATAGTACGATGATTGCTACAGATGTAACGGCTCCTTTTTTCGCCCCCTTTAAGTTGACACTTTTTGTCGCACTTTTCGCTGCCATTCCTATGATATTGCACCAAATCTGGAGTTTTATCGCACCGGGATTATATCAACATGAAAAGCGAATGCTGATACCTGTGCTATTTTCAAGTATTGTATTGTTTTATGCAGGCATTGCATTTTGTTACTTTGTTGTTTTGCCCATCGTGCTTGGCTTTTTTACCAGCGTGGGCCCACAAGAGATGACTTTATCGCCTGACATTAGTAGCTACCTAAGTTTTACGCTTAAGCTATTTTTTGCTTTTGGAGTTGCCTTTGAAATCCCCGTTGCAATTATGCTGTTATGCTGGAGTGGCGCAACATCAGTGCAAAGTTTGAAAGAAAAGCGCCCATACATGGTGGTTGGCTCATTTGTTGTAGCCATGTTTTTAACCCCCCCCGATGTGCTTTCACAAACACTTTTAGCCATCCCTATGTTGATATTGTTTGAGCTTGGGTTGTTGCTAGCTAAATTATATACGAAAGAATCAGAACAACAGGAATCGTAAAAATGAAAAAATTAGCACTATTAGGCGTTCTATTTGCAAGTACATACGGACTTGCTGAACCAATCAATGAACAAGCACTATCTGCTTGTACGTTGATTGAGAAAGACTTTCAACGTCTAGTGTGTTTTGACAAAGTAATGGCAAATCAACCCATTGATATTGAACAAACCGTTGCAAGCCATACCTCAAAAAAAACGACACTAAAGCAAACCCAGTCAAATGAGCAAAAATTTGGTATGTCCAAAAAACTACTAAAAGAGAAAACCGACTTCTCTGAAGCTCAACAGATAAGTGCCACTATCATCGAAGTGAAGAAATCACCTGTTGGCTCGCGCTTGTTTAAACTAGACATTGGCCAGTCATGGAAACAACTTGGAACAAACTCTTTCTATGCCAAAAAGGGTGACAAAATTGAAATAGAGCGAGGTACTTTAGACTCCTTTCTTATGAAAAAGGTTGGCTCAAACCGTAGTATTAGAGTCAAGCGAGTGGACTAATGACAACGCGCTATATCGATGCTGGCGTAAACCTCACGAGTTCACAGTTCGATGACGCTCGCGACGATATTGTTATGCGAGCAAAACAAGCTGGTGTAGATAATATGCTACTCATCGGTACAAATACGCAAGACTCAATGCACAGCCTGCAGCTCGCTCGGCATTACGGCTTTGTTTGTACCGCAGGCATTCATCCACATGATGCAAAAAGTACACATACTGACTATATTGCACAACTCAAAACCTTATTTTTACACCCTGAAGTGGTCGCTGTTGGTGAGTGCGGGCTAGACTTTAATCGCAACTTCTCCCCTCGCTATGAGCAAATTAGCGTGTTATCACAGCAACTTGAATTGGCAGAGCAAAACAATTTGCCTGTGTATTTGCATGAACGAGATGCGTTTGATGCTATGCGCGCGCAGTTAGAGCAAGTTAAGGTACACGGCGTGCTACATTGCTTCACGGGTGATAAACACGCTCTCGATTTTTATCTACACTATGGCTTGATGATAGGTATCACAGGTTGGGTGTGCGATGAACGAAGAGGAGCACAGTTGCAACAACTGGTTCCATTAATCCCCGATGATAAGTTATTAATTGAAACAGATGCCCCCTATTTATTGCCCCGAACTTTAAAGCCCAAGCCAAAGTCACGCCGTAATGAGCCCGCTTTTGTTGAGGCCATCGTTCGCGAAGTGGCTAGACTCAGAGGACAAAGCTGTGAACATGTCGCGAAAATTAGTCATGCTAATTTTCAACGGTTATTTATAACGAGGCGAGGCACTCAATAATGCGTTTACTCTGCTTTTTATTGTGCCTATTTTTTCTAAGCGTATCAGCACAAGCATTTGAGATCCCTAAAGGCTTCAAAAAACAGGCCTCACTGCCATTTGCTTATACGCAAAATAACAGTCAAACATTGGAGCAGCTTCACACTAGCAACCCCAGCTGGAAACCCGTTAAGAGTGGCTTTTTACCGCTTAATAAAAAAATGACAAGCACATGGCTTCGAGTCCCTTTAAACAACCTGTCAAAACAAGATTTACCATTATTACTAAGCGTGAACAATAATCAACTTAATAAGGTAACGGCTTTTGTACCAGAGCATAATCGCTCAATTTTAGTAGCATATGCAAATGACTACCAAAATAGTGAGCAACCACCAATTTCACATCAGGTGCAACTTGTCCCACTTAAATTACCACCTTATGGTAATAGTGTTATTTACTTGCATGTAGAGAATAACAGGCAAGCCTACCTACCCTTAAGTTTGTGGCACCCTATTGAATATTTAAAGTATACCAGTAAATTTAACCTTCTCTACGGTATGCTTGCGGGCTTCATTGTGGCAATGATGCTTACTAATATCACACTATATTCATTTACACGCAAAAATTACTTTTTCTTTGGTGGTTTAGCTATTACAGCAATTTGGTTATTGAACGTACATTTATATGGGTTTAGTCATCGCTACCTCTACAGTAATTGGTTATGGCTTCAACAATATGGTCAAGCCCTATTTATGGTGCTTTCAACTTGGTTATTTATTCCAATATTAAAAACTACACTAGTGCCTAAAAATGCGCTAAAAACGCAGCGTATTTTAACTTTGATGCTCAAAGCAGGCCTCATTTGTGCGACTATGATACCTCTGTTCTCACATCATATTGCTCTGTATATTGCTTTTGGATATTGCTTCACGTTGGCCTTAACTTATGTCTATTTAGCCATAATTGCATATAAACGCGCGCAATCATTTTACAAAGCTTACTTGCTGATGTTTTCCTTGCTCGTATTGGTCCTAAGCTATCAAAGTGCTTTTGAATTTGGTCTACTATCAAGCGCCGTGTTAGATAGACCCCTCACCTATGTTTGCTATTTAATGATCAGCATGATTTTAAGCTACACATTAGCACGACAATATATTCAGCAGCGTGATAGTAAAATAAAACAGCAGCAAGCACGCCTTGCGCAAACTCGTGCTGAAGATGCGCTGTTAAAAGAACGCTTACACCTGCAAACACAAGCACAAGAAAAACTCGAAAACAGTATTGATGAACGTACCTTTGAGCTTGAAGTCACACTCAGGGAACTACAAGATAAGAATCGTGAGTTAGAAAAACTCAATATGGAAGATGCACTAACCAAAGTGAAAAATCGTCGTTACTTTGACAAGCGTATCATGATGGAGGTAAGGCGTTCACGCAGAGAGCAAACTATGCTTAGCGTAGTGATGCTAGACATTGACCACTTCAAAAAAATCAATGATAACTATGGCCATGTCGTAGGCGATCATGCCATTTGTGCGGTTGCCAGAGTCATTGAAAAACATCTAAAACGACCTTCGGACGATGTGTTCAGGTATGGAGGAGAGGAGTTTGTACTCCTTTTGCCCAATACGCAGCTAGACGGTGCCTTAGAAATTGCTGAACTTATCCGCCAAAGCTTACAAAATACACATGTCGACTTTGATGGACAACAACTCAATATGACACTCAGTGCCGGCGTATACAGCGCTATTGCTAACGATAGTAAAAACCCCACTCTTTTTACCGATTTTGCTGATAAAGCACTCTATCAGGCCAAACAGCAAGGACGAAATCGCGTCATTGCCTACCAATAACTTTAGGAGATTACTGTGGCTCAATCAGGATTAGATTTATTTCCATACACGCGGATGCGTCGCATGCGTCGTAATGACTTTTCAAGACGTTTAATGAGCGAGAATCAGTTAACGGTTAACGATCTCATCTTTCCTGTCTTTGTATTAGAGGGTAAAAACCGACGTGAAGCCATTGAATCAATGCCTGGCATTGAGCGCCTATCTATCGATTTATTACTAGAGGAAGCTGCTGAACTCGTTGCCTTGGGTGTGCCTGCTATTGCAATATTCCCTGTTACTCCTACAGATAAAAAGTCGCTCAATGCAGAAGAGGCATATAATCCAGAAGGGCTTGCACAACGCACTGTGAAGGCGTTAAAAACAACCTACCCACAACTTGGTGTGATCACTGATGTTGCACTGGACCCGTTCACAGTTCATGGCCAAGATGGCATAATTGACGATGACGGCTACGTAATAAACGACGTCACAACTGAAGTGCTAATCAAACAAGCTCTCTCTCATGCTGACGCTGGAGCCGATATCGTAGCCCCTTCAGATATGATGGATGGACGCATTGGCGCAATACGTGAAGCATTGGAAGCACAGGGCCACATCCATACTCGTATCATGGCCTATTCTGCAAAATATGCTTCTAGCTACTATGGACCATTTCGCGATGCAGTTGGCTCAGCTAGTAATTTAAAAGGGGCGGATAAAAAAACCTATCAAATGGACCCTGCCAACTCTGATGAAGCATTGCGAGAAGTTGCATTAGATTTACAAGAAGGTGCTGATATGGTGATGGTAAAGCCCGGTATGCCATATCTTGATATTGTCCGCCGCGTCAAAGACGAATTCCAAGTGCCTACTTTTGCTTATCAAGTCAGCGGTGAGTATGCTATGCATCGAGCAGCGATAGACAATGGCTGGCTTGCTGAAAAGCCCTGCATTATGGAATCACTCTTAGCATTTAAACGTGCTGGTGCCGATGGCATTTTAACCTACTTTGCCAAGCAGGCTGCAATTTGGCTTAACGAAAAGTAGAGATTGAATCAAAAAATGCGCCGTTATGGCGCATTTGCTATTTGCTTGCTAAAAGCTGCTCAGCCTTAGTAAAACCGGCCTCGCTCAAACTCCAACTGTAGAATGACTTTACCTGACCGGACGGCTTCTTAACACGTAACACAGTCAATACAAAAAATCGTTTGCGTTGGATCTGTTCAATATCTTCAGTCAGGATATAATGCGTACCCAATCCTAATGAGTAGCTAATACCCGCCCTATCAATATGTACAAAGCGCTTATCAAGTAAAGCCAATAACAATGAAAAAATGCTAGCTCCGATTAACGCGTAACACATAACTGAAATGGTCACAGTGCCAGAGTCTAACATGGAAGCAAGACCAAATAAGCCAAAGCTGCCCAAAAGGAACAATCCATATAGTAACCAGTTTACTGATAAATCAACGGTTCTCACTATATACCTCCATATTCTCATACCAAATGATGAAAATATTTTATTAATCAGAACGCAATGATAGCACAGTTAGTACCTAAATCAATTACACCCTCTTACATAGCAGCACTTTTTTATTAGGCATAAAAAAACCGCTTGATTTACAAGCGGTTTTTCGAGTTTAAAAACTAACTAAATTTATTTAGCTGCTTTTTTCTCTTTTTCTGCAGCAATTACTGTCTCAGCAACATTTTGCGGACATGGTGCGTAGTGTGAGAACTCCATAGAGAACTGACCACGACCTGAAGTAATTGTACGTAAGTGACCGATATAACCAAACATCTCAGAAAGAGGCACGTCACCTTTGATACGAACACCTGTAAGGCCTGCTTCTTGGTCTTTGATCATACCACGACGACGGTTAAGGTCACCGATCACATCACCAACGTTATCCTCTGGCGTGAACACATCTACTTTCATGATTGGCTCAAGAAGCTGTGCACCTGCTTTAGGGATAGATTGACGGAAAGCGCCTTTAGCCGCAATTTCGAATGCGATTGCTGATGAGTCAACTGCGTGGAAGCCACCGTCGAACAGCTCAACTTCTACATCTAAAACTGGGAAGCCAGCTAGAACACCTTCGTTCATCATTGACTTGAAGCCTTTCTCAACTGCAGGCCAGAATTCTTTAGGTACGTTACCACCAACAACTGATGAAGAGAACGTGAAACCAGAGTTTTGCTCACCAGGCTTAATACGGTAGTCAATCTTACCAAACTGACCAGAACCACCTGATTGCTTCTTGTGCGTGTAGCTATCTTCAATTTCTTGAGTGATAGTTTCACGGTATGCAACCTGAGGTTGACCAACAATTAAGTCTACGCCGTAAGTACGCTTAAGAATATCAACCTTAATGTCTAGGTGTAATTCACCCATTCCTTTAAGGATAGTTTCACCTGAATCTTCGTCAGTCTCAACTTGGAAAGATGGATCTTCTGCAACCATTTTACCGATAGCGATACCCATTTTCTCGTTACCGCCCTTATCTTTAGGCTGTACCGCGATTGAGATTACTGGTTCAGGGAAGATCATCGCTTCAAGTGTACACTCATGCTTAGGATCACATAAAGTATGACCTGTTTGAACGTTCTTCATACCTACTACTGCGATGATATCACCCGCTTGAGCTTCAGTAAGTTCGTTACGCTCATCTGCTTGCATCTCAACCATACGGCCGATACGCTCAGTTTTACCTGTTGCAGAGTTAAGGATAGTATCACCTTTTTTCATACGACCAGAGTAGATACGGATGAATGTAAGGGCACCGAAACGGTCGTCCATTATTTTGAACGCTAGCGCTTTTAGAGGCTCATCAGCAGAAACAGTTGCAACTTCACCAGTAGGTTCACCCGTGTCTTTGTCTGTTAATGGCTGAGGGTCAACTTCTGTTGGCGCAGGTAAGTAATCTACAACAGCGTCAAGTACTAATTGAACACCTTTGTTTTTGAACGCAGAACCACAGTAAGTTGGGAAGAATGCAAGATCACGTGTACCTTTACGGATACAACGCTTGATATCTTCTAAAGAAGGTACTTCACCTTCCATGTACGCTTCCATTAAGTCGTCGTCTTGCTCTACAGCTGACTCGATTAGTAGCTCATGGTACTCTTCAACTTTGTCTACCATATCAGCAGGCACGTCTGTGATTTCGTAGTTTTCTGGAAGACCAGTGTCATCCCAAACGTATGCTTTTTTAGTTAATACGTCTACAACACCAACGAAATCATCTTCGATACCGATTGGTAACGTCATTACCAATGGGTTAGCTGCAAGTACGTTTTTAACTTGAGCTACTACGCGATAGAAATCAGCACCCATACGGTCTAGCTTGTTTACGAAAATAACACGTGCAACTTCTGACTCATTCGCATAGCGCCAGTTAGTTTCTGATTGAGGCTCAACACCACCAGAACCACAGAATACACCAATACCACCGTCAAGTACTTTTAGTGAACGGTATACTTCAACTGTAAAGTCAACGTGTCCTGGAGTGTCGATAACGTTAAAGCGGTGTTCTTTCCACTCACACGTTACAGCTGCTGACTGGATAGTAATACCGCGCTCAGCTTCTTGGTCCATGAAGTCAGTTGTAGACTCACCGTCGTGTACTTCACCAGTTTTGTGAATTTTACCAGTAAGTTTTAGGATACGCTCAGTGGTGGTAGTTTTACCCGCATCAACGTGCGCGAAAATACCAATGTTTCTGTACTTCGATAAATCTGCCATTGTTTTGCTCTATAAAGTAGGAAAATTATTCGGCGGGAGTATATCACCTCTTATAACGAACATCATCCTTCATATCGCTTAAAATGCAGTCAATTTGAGAAAAAGTGCTTTTTATCATCAATACACATTAAAATACGAGCGAAATGGCTCTGCAACTAAAAAAGAACCAATAATACCAGTTGCATTCAATAAATGACCAAATATTACAACAGATGAATGACTTAAAAAATCATTTAGCTCGCTAGAACGTTCAATGTTTTAATAAATTGGTATCACTTGTAATAAGGCACTATTACTACTGAACAAAAGTGCCTTAGTGAC
>NZ_ARPN01000094.1:0-25829 GCF_054966645.1 Pseudoalteromonas sp. SANK 73390 | reverse complement strand
GCGACGTAGGTTCTGCCTTGGGAAAACACCCGAATGACTGCTGTAAAAACACACAGCAAAGATCAACAGACCCTAATTAAACTGAGGCACAAATTATGACAACCGACTTAGCTTTAGCGCTACAGCCACACTACAGTGACTTTAAAGTGCAAGAGCGTATTTTGCTTTCGGGCCACTCACATCAAGCATGGCCTAATGCAGCTAAAGCAGGGTTACTTGAATGCTATCATGATGCTGCAATGCACGTAGATGACAAGTGGGATAAAGCATTTATAAAAGCACAACGAGTTAAAGACTTTTACGCAAAATTGCTCGGTGAGACAGATGCGCAAATTACCCTTGGCGCATCAACCCATGAGCTAATCTTACGTTTTTTATCCGACTTATCCTGCTTTAAAAAGCCACCTAAGCGGGCAATCAAAATTGTCACCACCGATGGTGAGTTTCATTCCATGCGCAGACAACTAAACCGCTTTAAGCAGCTTAATATGCAAATTGAAGTTGTACCTGTCGCACCCAGTAACACATTAGCTCAGCGTTTAACTGACAAAATAGATGTGCATACCGATGCAGTTATGATCTCTGCGGTATTTTATGGCACCAGTGAAATTTTTCGTGATGTAGGACAAGTAGCGCAGTATGCACACAGCTTAAGTGTCCCTTGTTTAGTCGACACCTACCATGCGCTTAATGTTGTACCATTTAACCTCTACAGTTGGCAGCTTGAACATGCCTTTGTTGTCTCTGGCGGTTACAAATATTGCCAAGCTGGCGAAGGTAACTGCATGATGCGTATTCCTCAAGGTTATAACGGCAGTCCAATTATAACCGGTTGGTATGCAGAATTTTGTGTATTAGACCAAGCGCCGGGGCAAGTGAATTATGGCCCGGGATTTAATGCTTTTGAAGGGTCAACTTACGACCCCTCTAGTCACTATCGCGGCGCAGCCGTTTTTGACTTTTTTGAGCAACAAAAACTTGATGTTGACTCTCTCAGGGCAATTAGCCAGCAGCAAATTGCCCAATTACGCCATGGTATTACATCTTCACCAAAGCTTGCGCAAAGTTTTGAGTTTGCCAAACATGAGCTTGAGCATAATGGTGGATTTCTCGCCCTGAGTACCCAACAAGCCAGCCTATGGGTATCTAAACTGCATGAACGTGGTGTGCAATCAGATAGCCGAGGCACCCAATTACGCCTTGGCCCTGCGCCCTATGTAAGCGAATATCAACTCAACCAAGCGTTAAATATTATGGAAGATATCGCCACAAAATAGCTTTGTATTACAGTAGCACCTTACTCACATATAAGGTGCTACTGATGATTACTACATATTACCCAGCTCTATCATCATCGCGGTATACATTCTTAAATTAAGCTTTAACTGCTCAACGGTAATAAACTCATGTTCAGAATGACCTGTGTAGCGCTTGCCGGGCATTGAAGGGCCAAAGCTGACTGCATTATCAAATAATTTGGCATTGGTGCCACCGCCAATAGAAACAAACCCAGCATCTTTATCTTGGGTATAGTACTTAAATATATCTAACAGTTTTTGCGCATGTGGGGCGCTATCAAGTAGCATTGGCTCACCGAGTTCTACTTGCAGTGCATCAAGTGCCACTTCATGAGTTTGTTGCCAATCCGTTACTGCTTGGCGAATTTGTAATTCAAGTTCTGTTGCTTCTTTACCTACGGGTCTACGTAAATTAACCGACAAAGTGAGTGCGTCACCTTTGCGTGTGAGTAGTGTTGGTGAAACCGTCATTGGCCCCATAAAATCATGACTATATGCAATTTCACCAAACTGCTTGCCATATAAATCTGTGCCAATTAGCTCACGGATAAACATAACTGCTTGACCATCCGCATTTGGCTCCAAGTCAACACGGTTAAACAACGATGCCAAATAAGCAATTGCATTAACACCCGCTTCAGGCTCTGAAGAGTGTGCAGACACACCCGCAACAGCAATTTTTAACCCTGATGGTTGTTTAATAAACTGCGTTTTAATTTGTTTGAATGCCTGTGCTTTAGTTTTAATTTGTGCGATTAATTCAGCCGAAGCGTTATGTAATACTAAACTGGCATCTTCTGGGATCTGGCTTTTAAATGCCCCACCTTTAAAATCACTAACATACGCACCTTGTTGCATTGATGTACCTTTAAAAACCGGCTCAACTAAGCTCCAGCCTTTTTCAGCGACTACCACAGGATAACTTGCATCAATGGTAATAGCATATTTTGGTTGTTCATAAGTTTTCATAAACGCTTTTAATGGCGCCCAGTCAGATTCTTCGGCAAGATAAATCATCAACTCAATACGGTTATCCAGTTTTATGCCCTGATCTTTGATGGCCTTCATAGCATAAAGCGCCGTTGCAATTGGGCCTTTATCATCTTCTGTGCCCCGTGCTATCAATTTACCCGGCTGCGACGTGCTGTCTAACAAAAATGGGCTTTGCTGCCACTTACTTGGGTCTGCTGGTTGCACATCGCCATGGGTAACCACGGTGACTTTTTGCCTTTGTTGACCTAAGCCGATTAATACAGTGTGACCAAAGTCTTGATAATCTAAACCAAGTTCTGCAGCTTTGATTTTTAGGAGTTGTTTAAAGCCAATAAAGTCAGGGTTGTTAGGTGTTTCAAGCCCTTTTTTATTAACCGTTGCAAACGATACCATATTAGCAAGGGTATGAATTTGTGCTTGCTGATAGTGCTGCACGGCATATTCTGCGGTCTTATTACTGATATCAGAAATATGAGCTTGTACACTGCTGGCAAGCACAAATGCTGCCAAAGAGAGAAAACGAGTCATGAAAGTTCCTTTCTATTTCACTTTAGGTTATATAAACAACAAAGGGGCTTGCGCCCCAAAGTAATTAGTCTATTTTTTCAATGTATTATGCTTGCTTTTGCTGAGCAATCCAACGCTTTACATCTTCTTCAACAATCGCCAAAGGACGTGCGCCTTTTAACAAAATAAGATCATGAAACGCTTTAACATCAAACTTTTCACCTAGCGCATCTTGGGCCGTGGTGCGTAGCTCAACCAGCTTCAACATACCTAATTTATACCCTAACGCTTGCCCAGGCCAAGCAATGTAACGGTCAATCGCGGCGGTTACATCGCTCATTGCCGTACCCGTTGCTTGTGCAAAATACTCAATCGCTTGCTGGCGTGTCCATCGTTTATGGTGCAAACCTGTATCAACCACTAAACGTGCAGCTCGGTACACTTCTGCCTGTAAACGGCCTAAATCACCAAATGGGTCGCTTTCATACATACCCATTTCAAACGCAACTAGCTCAGAATAAAGTGCCCAGCCCTCTATATAGCCATTAAATGAAGCGTTTTGACGCATTAAACCAATATCCGTTTGCAACATGTTAAGTGCAATTTGAAAATGGTGTCCGGGCACCGCTTCATGGTAGGTTAGCGTTTTCATCGCAAAGCTTGGTACTGCTTTCATATCTTTTAAGTTAATGGCAAAAACACCAGGACGGCTACCATCAAGTGATGGGCCATTGTAATAACCACCTGGTGCGCCTGCTTCAACCGCTTTAGGAATACGTTTTACTTCCACTTTTTGTGGTGGCAGGGTTGAAAAAAGCTCAGGCGCTTTTTTATTAATGGTTTCAATCTCACCACGTAAGAATGTCAGCAGCTTTTCACGGCCTTCGTCACTGTCTTCATATAAGAAGCGTTCTTCTTCGTTTAACTGCTTCATTCTATCGCCAACGCTACCTTTGCTATAGCCGTTTGCTTTTAGAATTTCATCCATACGAGCGGTTATGCGTTCAACTTCTTGTAAACCAATATCATGAATTTGTTGTGCACTCATATCAGAGTCTGCAAGATAAGTAATCGCGTGTTGATAAAAAGCTTCACCATTAGGCTGTGCCCAAATACCGACTTTGGTCGGTGCTTTTGCTTCTAACGCTTGCATATCAGCCGTAACTTTAGCAAAAGCAGGATAGATTTTATCTTCAACAATTGCTGTCGCTCGGCTGACATATTGCAACTTATCTTCATTGGATATATCTGCTGCATCTAACTTTTGTTTAAAAGAGCGCACAAGTGGGTGTTGAGCGGCCTCTGGCGAAGTAAAGTTATCTAAATATCCCAATGTGTTAGCAAATAAAGGCTTAGGTAAAATAACACCTTTTTTAGCGTCTGCCGCCGCTTTGCCGCGCACTTGCTCTGTCATTTTTGCAAAAGCATCTAAGCGCGCTAAGTAATTCTCAGCATCTTGTGGTGACTCAACACCATGCTGATCTTTAAGTACATTAGGAATATCAACTAACGGACCTGATAACTGGTTAATAATGTAGGGTAGATGGCCACCCCACGTATCAACATACCCTGCTGAAAACTGACTGTGGCCTGCATAGTAACGCGCTAAAACTTCATTTACTTTTACATGTAATAATTCATCGTCGCTTAGCTGGCTATTTTGCAATGCTTTAAGCTGCTCAGCTGCTTTGTTCATATCTATCTGCAGAGCTTGCATGCCAGCCAATGAATAATTTGGCAATCTAGCTGCATACTCCCCGTACTGCTCTGGCGATAATTTAAGTGAAGTTGCTAAGGCAGGTTGATGCGTAACAAATGTTTGTGTGTACTGCTCAACCACATCATCTACAGATGCTGTACTGACAATGCTTGACACTTCAGCAGCTGTTTTGTTAGCGGCTCCATTTGATGTATTGCTCTCTGATGAACACCCAGCGAGGGCAAAAAGAACAGCTAAGCTGACTAAGCTTGCTTTTTTCATAACGAAACTCCGTTGGTAACAGTTGCGGCAATTGAGTAAATATACATTTTTGTTTTTTATTCTTATGCTATAGCAATAACATTTTTGCTGAATAATATACAGCGCAATGAGGCCAGCAACAGGCAGAGGGGCTAAATTTGACACTTTTGCGATGCCAAACCAAAGCGGCAAGACTAAATCATTTTCTATCGCAATTTGTGACTGAATAAAATTGGCACAAGTAACGCAGGCTAGAAGCTAAATAACACGCGTTCAAAGTGATGAGATTCAGAAATAAGTTCAAAATGACGAAATGAGTTCAGAGTGACGAAGTCAGCTCTACCATGAGACTAATTGAAATACGCTAGTGCAAAAGCCATTAGTCTTCCTGACGAAGGTCAGGATCTATTAAACGAACAACGTTAAGCTAGAATTACAAAGCGGCCGCACTTCCATATACCAGCCGCTTCATAAACTGGGAGATTAGTTAATCTTTGTGTCTAAGTTTTTAAGACCAAGATTAGCAGATAACACCGTACCTTCTTGTTTCAAACTCTCTACAACCTCTGTCAGGTTTTGTTTCGATGAAGTAACAACATAAAATGATTTATATGCTTGTTTTAAGGTTAAACCATGAGTTTTTGCCACTTCATCAGCATCAGCAAAGCTGGCCAATTGAACAATCACTTCACCCGTTGCTTCAAAAGCACTTAAACCATTATCACCAATGATAATTTGACCTTTCGTAACCGCTTCACCACTGAGTAAGCCGCCTACAGTTGTGTGACCATTCAACTGCAACTGACTTGCATCTTGAATTGGTAAGTTGCTTAACTCATCAACTGATACTGAAGCATTGGCATAAACTGCGCTCGAAGCAGTTAAAGCACATAAAACGAATAGTTTTTTCATTGTTATACTCCTTAGTGGCCGTAAATACGTAGTGACCAATCTTTTAACAGACCCGCATCAGCATTATTACTACTGTTGGTGCCAAATAGGCCAACGCCAGCATTATAAATTAATGTTTGACTGCTGCCTTTGTCTGTATCAATCACTTTAATAGTCCAATCGCCTTGCGATTGCTCACCATAAAAGTGGTGACTCAGCATAATTGCATCAGTGTAGCCACCATCTGTACCACCTAAAAAGCCAGTACGCGCACTCATTACCACACTGCGTGTACCAGATGGAGAGGTAAGCTCAATTGCCAAATCCCGAAGACGAGTATGGTCAATATTCACTTTTAACTGCACTGCCTCAACAGTCAAGTTTTGTGCCACAGCCATAGTGCTTTGTGCACCCGTTAAATCCGCATCAGGGATCGTTGCATTTACCGTTGTCGGCTGCCAGTCAGTAATTTGTAATTCAGGTAATGAAACACTTGTAAACAGGGCTTTATACACCGCATCATCAATATTTACAGCACCTAAGCCATAAAAGTTATGGAAGTTATAACCTGCCGCATTAGTTTGCCAGCCAGGGATTGCATCATAGCTAAGCGCTTCACCCGTTGCCGACTCAAAATTTAGGTTTACACCGCTATGTTGAGGGTCTACTTTACGCGCTGTAGTTGCTAATAAGTGGCGTACTGTTCTTGCGTCAAGCCCTGGGTTTGCCGACATAACAGTGGCAATTGCACCTGCTGTATTAGGCGCAGCTGAAGAGGTGCCGTTCATCACACCGGTAAAGTCACAATTTGGATCAGCCTCAGAGCCACCATGTAAGCTATTTTCATGGGTGCCAGATACATTCATACCTTGCTCACAACCGGTTAAATCAACGGTAACCATTGCAGGTTTGTTCCGTCCATATTCGCCGCCAGGAGATGATAAAAACACATTAGAGCCTACCGAAGAGTATGACGCCAGTTTACCTTCTGCATTTAGCGACGATACTACTAAGTTCCAAAACGTTGTATTGCTTGGTGTAATGTTGGCATTATGAAATGGTAAACCTTGGTTATTAAAGAACGCGTTACCTTCATACGGTAATACTAAAAAGCGTTGCCCTTGTATGTACGTTGAATATGACGCAAACGAGTTACCGGCAGATTTAACATAAATTGAGCCTCTGCCCCAGTGACTGTTAAGCGTAATATCTTGCATAACAGTTTCTTCTAGCGCAAAGCGAGGGTCTAAACTCAAATCTCCATTTACAGGTGCAGAAGGTGTACTACCATAGCTTTGGTTAAATACTCGCGGGTCAGTAAATCTATCAAGCGCTCTGAAATCTTCACCTAAGCCATGTGATAACATCCAAGACTCAACCGACTGCTCACTTAAAAAGTTAAAGCCAATTAAGTTGGCATAAGGAGCAACACCTCTACCACCTAAATTATTACCTTCTTCAGCCGCAATAAGACCAGCAACTGCTGTACCATGGCCATGCGTATCTACTGGGTAGTCACTGCCATCAATTAAGTTTCTTGAACCTGCCACCACATTATTTTTTAAATCTGGGTGTGATATCTCAACGCCAGTATCAATCACTGATACCGTGATGCCTCTGCCTTTAATTCCCATACGGTCTGCAAAATCTAAATTAAGATCTTCTCCTGCAGAGCCAGACGATAATGAAAAACCAGTTTGTCCTGTATTTTGTAAATGCCACTGCTGGAATGTCAGTGGATCACGCTTAACTAAATTTTGTTCTGGCGAAGTATTTGCGTTCGCTGCACAAGTTGCAGCAAGTATCGATACGGCCAAGATATTCTTTTTATAATTCATAGTGTCCTCAACGTGTTCACCCCTATAAGGGGAACTAAACATAACACCGCGGTCACGTATCAGCAACAAAAAAAGACACCGTTGTCATAAATTATTTTATATTTTTAACAGAAACAAGGCTTTAAATTAAAATAAATCTCACGTAAAAAACATAAAAAGTACTTAATTGACCTTATTGATACTGACTACTCGCTTAAAATTCATCTTTGGCTTTATGCAGTAGCAGTGTAGAATGCACCGCTTAATCGTCAGAGGTAACTATGAATCGTAAAAAGAAGATATACGAAACGCTCAAAAAGAAAGACAAACGAGCAAACGCAAAATTGCATAAAAGTAATAAACCACGATATGTGTCAAAAGCACAACGCGCCGCCATGCAAGATCAGCAACCAAGTGATGAACATAACACGCCGCAACCGCTTAATGAAACCAACTAGTTACCGACTTGTTCGTTTAGCTCAGTGAGCATATCTTCATTGAACATGTTGTTTTTTAGTAAGTTTTTTAACTTACTATCGCCTTGCTGATAAAGTGATAGAATTTGTTGAGCAAGCTGACGGTTCAACTCCGGTTGTTTATTTTTAGATTGGTAATATTGCAGCATCAACCCATCAGCTGCCATACTCTTTAAATATTCGTTAGGTTCTTTTTCAATTATTGAAACAAAGCTTTCAGCCACTCTCGCATCGGTCAGTGGTGTATTCGTGATCACCTCTAATGCTTGAACTTTTAAAGCTTCATCGTCACTTTGCTGTGCAATACGCAATATTGCATCAACAGTCTCATAGTTGTAATGCCTCATTTGTGTTTTATTGAGCACATACATATTCATTTGCAATTGCCCCATTGCTGACAACCGCTCATGTGCAGGTAAGCTACTATCGAGTATTTTTGCATTAAGGTCTTTATTAATTTGCAAAGCATACTCTGGGTCTGTTTTTAGTTTAAGTTCATAATCTTTAGGTAAGTTTTCATAAAATGCGTAAGCCGGATCTTTGTTACGCATTTCTTCTTGCTCACGTGCCTGCTTTTGTTCAAGCACTGTTAACACCGCTTGCTCAAAGTTTGGCGGCTTAACCATGTCACTATCAGAAACCATTTGGTGTTGCTCTATTATTCGAAGGCGCGCTTCCAAGTTAAAAACCTGCGCATTGAGCGTATTAATTATTTGTTCGTATGATTCATTTGTATCACGACTCGCTGGTTTTTGCGTCATCACAACTTGTGTGGCTGTACTTGGCTTGAACTGAGCAACAAGCCCATAAATAGATAAACCCAGTGCCAACGCTGACATAACAAAGCCAATATGTGTCTGTTTCAACTTAAAAACTCCCAATACGTGTATGCCGCAACTGTATACAAAAGCACAGTAAAAATCAGCAATAAAAATGTAAAATATGGTCATTGCGATTTAATGCATACATTTATTTTGTATCACCATAGAACAAGCAATTTGACAAAGTTAAGACACTAGTAATTTACCTGAAATAGTTTTGCAAGCAATCGTTCACACCGCCAATCTAATATGTTGCGCTTTAAACATGGATGACACTCGTTACTAGGATGACATTTTTACCATAGGAAAAAACATGAAAAAGATCAGCAGTATGCTTGTTGCACTTTTGCCCACACTGGCATTGGCACAACCCGATGTTCACTATGAGCAATGTAAAACCAGTTTTAATTACCTAGGCGCAGACTATCAGGGCACTACAAATAAGAATAATGACGGTAGTCAGTGGTGTTATTTAAAAACAGCGCAAGAAGGCGCTTATTGGGGTAATGTAAAAGTAGAAACTATCCCTGAGTTTAAAACCAAAACGGGTAAAACTTGTCGTGCGCCATCGAGCTATCAAGGTGAACAATTTTATGGTTGTAGTTCACGTAATCACACGACTCCTTGGTGTTATACCAGTGAAACACAATGGGAAGAGTGTGACCTTGCAGAGCCTGCTGAAATACTTAGCCATACACACCCAAAAGCAAGCAAGCGCTTAGATAGAGTCGCACTTGGGTCTTGCTTTAAAACCAAAGGTGACATGCCTGAAGCATTAGCTCGCTTAATCACTCAGCAGCCTGATTTATTCTTATGGCTTGGTGATAACATATACGCTGATACAACTGATATGGGCAATATGCGTAGAAAATACAACGAAAAGAAACAAAACGCTGATTACCACGCCTTTTTAGAAGCGAAAATTCCAGTAATGGCAACATGGGATGACCATGATTTTGGCCGCAACAACGATGGTAAATATTATCCTGAACGTGAAAATGCACAAAAAGAGTATTTGCGTCACTTTGATGCCCCTGACAATGACCCACGTTTAAATGGTCGAGCGGGCATTTACGAAGCCAAAATGCTCGGAGCTGACGATGAAAAAACCCATGTGATCACTGTTGATGCGCGGTATTTTCGCTCACCGACGTTCAACAACTATGGCAAATGTGAAGGTGAACAAAGCACCATGCTAGGTGAGCAACAGTGGCAGTGGCTTGAACAAGAACTGGCTAAACCCTCAGAAATCAAGTTAATAGCCAGTGGCATTCAAGTATTACCGCCTCTTTATCAAGGGCGCAGCATGTCAAGCTATTGTGCATATGGTAATGGAGAGCAGTTTAAAACTGCTATAGAGTCACTAGGTGAAACTGACATGTCTGGCACCAGCTATGAATCATGGGCTGAAATGCCTAATGAAAGAGCACGCTTGCTGCGTATGGTACAAAAGTCGATTAATGATGGAAAAACCAAAACCGTGATTTTTCTTTCAGGCGATCAACACTGGGGAGAGATCTTACAAAAAGACATTCCTGCAGATGCAAAGTTTGGCAAGCAAACCACAGTATACGAAATTACCGCATCAGGCTTTGGTCAAAACTGGCCTTATCACATCGAAAACCCATTAAGATTGCCAGTTTATGCCGATACGAAAGGAGATGGCAACTACAGCAAACAATGTAAGTTACCATATAGTTATGCAGGCGTTACTTATCAAGGCTGCACCACCAGAGATAATGACAAACCTTGGTGCTACACCGAAGTAGACGAAAGTGGTAAAGGCGTTGCAGGTGAGTGGGGAAATTGTGCACCAAGTGGTGCAAAAATTCCAACCGGCTTTGTAGGTAACGTAAGCAATGACATCAAAAATCTTACTACCAGCAATCGCCATTTAATTAATAAATCGGGTAGTAATTACGGTATGTTAGACATCGACTGGCAAAACCGCACGATTAAGTTATCACTGCAAACAGCAGATGAAGAGGCTATTTCGACCATTATTAACTTCTAGTTATTTTTACATAGTGAGTTGAAGGTTTAGGCTGGCTAGGGAATACCCTAAATAGGCAACCTCGCATAGTTACTCTATGTGAGTTTGCCGATAACACTAAATAAATCGTCAACTCGCGCTAACATAATAAGGCGTTTTTATTCAGGCAAATTAGTTTTATATGTTACTCCCGAAGATTTACTAAAAGTTAACATTAAATCAGTACTTTGAAGCTCTAGCTGCTGCTCATTCAACTGCCCAAGTTGGTAACTCACTTCTAACTCTAGCACTTTTTTAAGCGTCTCCAATACGTTAACATAGTATGGTAACTCTTCTGCAGTGTTAACCAAATGTCGAGCGAGAATACTCAAATTAACGACATTACTTAAGCTACTAGTGGAAATGTTTTTGCTCACAATAGGCAAAACAAGAATATCATCCAGATAGCTGGGTAATGGTGGCATATTATTGTGATATAACTTTGTAATGTCAATTTGCTCGTCCAACGACTCAAAGTGCTCATGCAGCGCTTGTGAGTAATCAAAGCTGACATCAACCGTCTCAACGGCGGCATTGAGCAACTTAATCATATCTTTTTTTTCTGCCTGACCTGCACTGTATTCACTTATATTTATCGCCACTAATACACCGACCAAAGTAGCAATCAAAGTTAAAATAAAATTAACACCCAGTGCATTGCGCTCTGCTGTTTTTGCAAAACGAGGTAAAAAACAAACCCACCCACCGCTACTAATACTAAAGTAAGAACAAAATACAGCATACAATCTCTCTAATTCCTTTTTATCGGAACATAATACCAACCTCTCTTAAATTGAGTAAAGCGAAGCAGTACATTACTTAAGTACTAAAATAGTGACAATAGGCTCAGTCAGTTATTCAATACGCTCAACTGATGGATACTTGCCGCTGGCAAGTTCATGATATATGTCATCTAAATATTGCGTAAGCGCCACAGCCTCAAGGTTTGGTGGGATCACTACGTCATATACTCTTACACGCATGCTGGTGTCTGACTCTTTAAACAGTTGCCACTGTTCATTGATGCGAATAACAGACATAACACGTCCGAATACATTAAACTTGTACATAGTAATACCTCATAATACCGCTTTATTACACTAAAACAGCTCTCTATACTACACGCCAAGCAGGGAAATAAAATATGTAACTTTCACCTATGGCCTGCTCAATAGCAAAGATAAACAAGCCCTAAAGTAATACTGCCAACTTAAATTTAAGCGTGATTATATTTTACTGCTCTTGCCCGTTACTAAAAAATGACGGTTTAAATCTAATCGCCTTTTTAAGCGCTTCTTTTGCTTGATCTTCACCTACTGTCTCAACTCTTTTTGCCACTTCCATCAACAAAAAAGTCGTTTCATTATTGCGGTTATCCTGTATACCCTTTTCAAGTACAACTAGGTTAGAATAAAGTGACTCTAGGGCGCAGGAACCTATTGCAACTGTGCCAGCCAACACTTGCTTTTGTGACACCATTTTAGCTGCAGCAGCCGTCCCTTGCGGTATTGCCAACTCTTTCACCGTGTTATTTTTCTTCCATTGATTAATTTGCTTTAACGCGGCTGGGTGTGATGCTAGTTGAACGATGGGTTGTTTACGTTCAAACTCGTCTTTGCGCATCAAAACACACATTTCTATCGCCGTGGTAATAGATGCCACTACGGTCTTAATTTCATACTGCTTTAAAGCGTCAACAGTCGCTTTTACCAGTCGCCCTTCTATGGTTGAGTTTTCGACTGCACTAAATGCCAGTGCGTTATGAGCGTATGCATTTTGAAAAGTTTGAGTTGGAGAGCCAGAGAACACCAGCGCATCTTTTAAAAGCGGCTTTTTTGCAAACAACGAGTGAATTGCCGCATCATTAAAACTGCCAGCTGATGCCTGTACATATATTTTCGCAACACTGGGGGTTGTGATGAACATAGCTGCGACTAAGCTCACTCTTAAAATAAACTGCCTTTGACTTTTCATACCGTTAAATATATCGCCTTATCTTCAAGTTAAATAAATAAAATTCAATAGAAGCCAGTCATCTCACGCTTATCACCGCGTAAGCACTTACCTACTAAAAAGCACCTAAATATACTAATACTAAAAATACGAACTACTTTACACGCCTCACACACTTATTCCGGTGATATTTTACCAAAAACAGACTTTATCGTGTCTTAATCAGGCACAAGCACCAAGCTTATCGATGTTACTGTACTGCCAGCTAAAATAGAATCGAAATAGCAGCTTTATGCATAAAATATGTTCCCAATATAACTAAATGGTTCTATGCTGGCGAGTATATAACCTCAAAACCATACAAAAAAGGACTAACATGCGACCTTCTTTCGATGACTTAAGTTATTTTGTCGAGGTAGCAAATACAAAAAACTTATCTCGCGCCGCACAACGTTTAGGTATAACACAACCGAGTGTGAGTGCAGCCATAAAGCGCCTTGAACAAGCTTTTACAACCCCTCTGTTGGTAAGAAATCGAAGTGGCGTGCAATTAACACGCTCAGGTATCGCTTTAGAGGAACATAGTCGAAAGTTTATGGCGCAATGGGAGCAACTAAAAACAAATGTGATCCGTGCTGGTACAGATATGGCGGGTACTTTTACAATTGGTTGTCACCCGTCGGTCGCGTTGTATACACTGCCTCATTTAATTCCTGCACTCAAACGTATACATCCACATATTACACTCAACTTAGTTCATGACTTATCGCGAAAAATTACTGAGCAAATAATCGGCTGCGAAATAGACTTTGGTTTAGTAATAAACCCAATTCGTCACCCTGACTTAGTGATCCACACACTATTTTTCGATGAAGTTGCCCTATGGTGCTCATTGGAATATGACAGCGCTCATGAGGGCGTAAACACCTTGTATTGCGATCCCAATTTAAAACAGAGTCAAACTTTGCTGAAAGCATTAGATTTAAAACAGTTTCAAATTGAGCATTCAAATAATCTTGAAGTGATTGCCAGCCTTGTTTCACAAAGTGTTGGGTTAGGCATACTGCCTGAGCGGGTAGCAAATAAATGCCCTCAGCCTTTGCGACGATACCCGCACAGTGATGATGTAGTCATGGACGAATTATGTTTAGTACACCGCGCTGACATTCAAAAAAGTGCTGCTAGCCAGCACTTAAAATTAGCAATTAAAAGCTTGCTCACTGAGCCTCACTATTTATAGCTTAGTATTGGCATCGTCAAGCTGTTTACAGGTAACCGCACTTGTCAGCGCATGCACCTCGCTAAACACTGACATATTGTCAAAAACTTCACCAAATGTAATATTATCTTTCGTTTTTATCGTTACATAAGTGGCATAATATTGATTTTGATAATCAAAAGAGTACATGATGCCATCACGGTTAATAGAGTTAGGTTGCATCTCATATGCGCCACTAGATGAGGGGTACAAAGACGTAACACTAATATACTCCAACAACTCTTTATAGTAGCGTTCATGACTATTACGCCAATTAAGCGCTATGCCCGCCCCACAATTTCCATCTCTTAATTGCGGATAATTTACATAGAAAGTGACTTCTTTGGCATCGCGACTCAATGTCGCGAAATCTCCACTAGTATTAATCCAATCACCTGGGCTTGCTAAAGCAGGTATCGATAACATTGCACTCATAAGTGATAAGCAACAAACCTTTCTTTTAATACTCATTTTTTATACTCCGACTCTACATGTTGTGTTTTAACGTAATCATAAAGATGAGTTACACGTCAGTAAAATAGAAGTTAACAATAAGTATCATAGCTGTATTCTATACCTGTACTGAGCTCGCTAATTTTTACCTTTTATTTTTACCTTTTATATTGGGTAGAGCAATAACCTCGGCTAATATCAGGGTGGCGTAATTTGTTATGTTTGGTGACTCTGCCATTAACGCGCTGCCGCCAAAGCTTAAAACTGCTTGCCTTTAAATGCTTGCGCATAAAGCCAACCACCTGCGATTCATTTAGGCCATATAACTGCTCAATAGCCTCAAAAGGTGTCCTATCTTCCCATGCCATTTCAATTATTCGGCTTTGCTCGCTGACTGAAAAATCCATACATACTCTATGATAAATAAAAGCAGTAATACGCACTGCGCTACCAAAGCGATTAATCAAATTGATATTGTATTAATCCTAACTGCAATATGTACCTGATTTAACAGCTTGAGGCCACAACCCTAATTCTATATTCTTATTGTTCAGTTGCTTACGGTGTTCGTGACTAGCTGGTAAAGGAATATGTCACCCAACTTAGTGACTTAGCAGGCACACACAATAGTGAGCCTGTTTGGCTTGAGCTTGGCAGTGCTGGTGGTGCTTCCTAATAGTGTGACACAAAACAGACGTAACAAGATCCTGACCTTCGTCAGGATGACGACTATTAAGGATGACAGTTATAAGAGTGACAATTATAAGTAATACGTCACCCTGAACTTGCTTCAGGGCCTACTGCAAGCACGGCAAATAACTTCACAAGATCCTGACCTTCGTCAGGATGACGACTATTAAGGATGACAGTTATAAGAGTGACAATTATAAATAGTGCGTCACCCTGAACTTGTTTCAGGGCCTACTATAAGCACGGCAAATAACTTCGTCAGGATGACGACTGTTAAGGATAACGGCTATAAGAGTGACAATTATAAATAATACGTCACCCTGAACTTGTTTCAGGGCCTACTGAAAACACCTGGATTATTAAAACGCTACTTGATGTACGCTAATATCTCTTTGCTCACCACATATTTCAATCATAGTGTCTTCAACATAATATAAACCTAGCTTTTCTATCACTTTTCTGGAACGAGTGTTTTCAGTAAAATGTGTGGCCGCTAAGCCTTTAAGCTTATGCTGATGCACCAGTGCATTTACAGCCTCCGGCATAAACCCTTGCCCCCAATATTCAAAGCCAAGCCAATAGCCCAATGTGCCAACGCCATTGCTAAACTCAACAAAACTCACCGTGCCAATCACTTTATCGTCACCTTGTTTAGTAATGGCGTAATTAACCCCTTTACCACTTTTAAATAGCGCGTCGTGCGTTGCAATCCAGTCAATCGCCATTTGCTCAGAGTATGGGTGGGGGATATTTTTCGTCATTTCACTCACACGTTTATCACCCGCTAATTTAGCAACTTGTGCGGCATCCGTTAACTCAAACGCCCTTAAAGCCAGACGTTCGGTCGTGATAATATTTTGCATGGGCAATTCCTTAATCTACTTCTGATAATTTTTATAGTGATTTAACCATATAAACAAAGCCATCAAGCGCCATCTCTTCTGGGTATGGTGTAATAACAAAGCCAAACTTCTCGTATGCTTTGATGGCTGATTGATTATATTCGTACACAAACAGCGAGGACTCTCTCACTTTTAGAGACTGTAAACCCCGTTTACACAGTTCTCGCATTAATGATTTTGCCAAGCCTTTACCACGCTGTAATGGACTAACTACCAGCCTTGCCAAGTGGCAACGGCCAAGCCTTAAATAGTACTGCCCAAAAGCTAATAACTCATTGTTATCATCAACTAATGCGCAGCATTGCAGTTCATTTAGTTGTAAATCAGCTTTAAAGGTTTGCAAGTTAAACGGGTAACGAAAGCCTGGCCCTGACCACTCAGATAAAGTCTGTTCGCTATCAAACCAAGTCATCAACTCCAAGATTTCGCTATCTGTTGGGGTAACCACTTTCATCTATGCACCACTTAGTAAGCCGATTTTATATGTCACTACTAAAGTAACAAATCACCTCTTTAAATCAATATTAAAGTCTATTAAAAGCAAGATCATAGCTAACTATAAAGCTTAAAAAGACAATTTATCGATGTTTGTACCTAGTAGGTATTGATTTTTCAATGCGTTATAATATAACATAATAAAATGATATATTATAACATCACTGGAGTTATACAATGAAAATGCGCTTTGTACTTGGCTTAGTTTCGCTTGCTGTTTTATCGGGTTGCGGATCAGAAAAGCACACAGTAACGCCCATTAACAATAACCAACAAGTCAATGCCGGTAGTGGTAGTGATGCGGGTAATAGTAATAATGAGCAGCCCGAAATTATTCTACCTCAAGGGCGTATTGCGCTAACTCACGACAACACTGTGTCTTTATATAACCTGAGCAATGGTGATTTAATAGATACACTCAATACCACCCACTCAGGTGTGACACTCAAAACGAGTCCACAAGGGCGTTACATACTTGCCATCGCCCGCCAACAAGATTTGGTGCAATTTGTAGATACTGGTATTTATCTAGAGGGCGAAGATAGTGCCGAGGTTGTTCATCAAGATAGCCCAAATTTATTGAACTTTGAATTACACGATAGCAGAGCAACCCACTACGTACCTAACGCACAAAACGCCCTGTTATTTTTTGATGGTAATAAGGATGAGGCCGCTGATGCTGGCTTTGCATTATTATCAGATAAAAGCATTGGCGACGAAGCGTTAATTGCACAGCACCACTTTAATACTTACATGCACGGTACTGGAGAAATTCGCTCAGATTGGGTTATTGCCACTTTACGCGACGCACAAAGTGACAGCACACTGCCAAGTCAATTGGGTTTGTTTGAAATTCATGGCGATCACTTTCATCAAGAGCACACCTTTGAACCTGCCTGCCCCGACCTTCACGGCAGTGTACAAACCACCACCCATACTGCTTTCGCTTGCAGCGATGGTATTGTAAAAATAAGCCAAGAAGGAGACGCATTTACCGCCTCTCATATTGCCAACTCTCAAGCGCTACCTGAACAACATAGAATTGGAAAATTACTGGCAGGTGAGGATGACAACCACATTCTGGGAATCGCACGCAGTAACTTTTACCATGTTGATTTAGCAAGCAACGCAATATCTGCGTTTAATTGGCAACCAGAAGGCATAACAAGTTATCTAACCTATGGCATCAGTGCAATCTCTCAAAGTCTTTTGATTTTGGATGAACAAGGCTACATCAATGTATTTGATAGCGAAAACGATTGGCAAAAGACTGGGCGCTTTAAGGCAATAGAGTCTGTGGTGGCAGACACCAATGCCATGTTAATTAATAACCAAGCATATGATATTACTTATCTTGTTTACGGCCAACAAGTGATCACTCTTGATTTAGCCAAACAAACAGCCACCCCGTTACTTAACCTTGAACAGCCTATCAGCTCCGCAGCTTGGAGTGGTATTACACAACAATAATTAACACTTTTTCTTCCCTGACCTTTGTGCGCTAACATTAATTAGCGCACTTTTTTAAACACCAAGTAACCAACTTATACTTTAAGCAAGCTTACAAAAACACTTATCAATAACGCAATGGCAAAACCTATTCGCAGCTTTGTTGCCTGCTCAGGTTTAGCAAAAAATGGCCTAAGTTTTGCTCCTGTTGCCATCCAAAGTCCATCCACAACGACTGCGACAACAAAACATATAGCACCAGTGAGCAGTGCATTCATCTGGGACGAATAGTCACTCAGCATGTTATTGGCAAAAATAGCTAAAAAAGCAGCGTATGCTTTGGGGTTGATCAGGTTTAAAATAAAGCCGTCTTTAAAACTTGGTGCTTCTGCAGTTTGACAGGCTATCCCCCCTTTTGCAGTCGCAATTTTATAAGCCACATAACACAAATATGCAGCTGCAATGCCTTGGCAAATAAGTTTGGCGGTTGGATAGGTTGTGAACAAAGTTCCTAGCCCTGCTCCCACCAACACAATAACCATTAACAAGCCTGCGAGAATGCCAACCAAAAAGCCAGTCCCTTCACGAAAACCAAAGCTTGCCCCCACTCCCGCTAAAGCAAGCGGCGCAGGCCCAGGGGAGCCTAGTAATAGTGCGGTTGTTAGTGCCAACGATATAACGACTTCCATGGTATTTCATTCCTATATTAAATTTAGCAGCGCTAAAAAAGGCCCATAGCGGGCCTGTATTACTATTAATACCAATTGCATTAAGTAAGTGATCAGATATTGCGGCAGATAAATGGCTTAGTAACAAGGCAAATATTTCGCTATGTAGTTATTTTACATGAGAAATATTTAACGCAGTTAATGAGTTATTTAGCTCGCTAGAATGATCAATAATTTAATAAAATTGGTATAACATCTATTGTGTATTGAATTTATACTTGTGGTACTCGCACGTTGCCTTGCATTAATACGCGAGCACTGCGACTCATTACCGCTTTTTCTGCCTGCCATTGACCGTTTGACTCAATTGCTGTAGCTCCTACTCGCAAAGTGCCTGAAGGGTGGCCAAAAGTCACATTATCGCGCTCCCCGCCTCCTGCAGCTAAATTTACCAAGGTGCCGGGAACAGCGGCTGCTGTAGCAATCGCAACAGCAGCCGTGCCCATCATCGCATGGTGTAATTTACCCATAGATAAAGCCCGCACACAAATATCAATATCATCAGCATTTATGTGTTTGCCGCTTGATGCTACATAACTTTGTGCTTTGCTAACAAATGCTATTTTTGGCGTATGTTGGCGGCTTTGTGCTTCATCTAAATTGCTGATCAAGCCCATTTTTAACGCGCCATGAGCGCGAATAATTTCAAATCGCTCAAGCGCCTGTGCATCGCCATTAATCGCTTCTTGTAGCTCTGTGCCGATGTAACCTAGTTCATCCGCATTGAAAAATAATGTTGGAATACCGGCATTAATCATCGTCACGGCAAACTTGCCAATATCAGGCACATCAAGCATGTCTACAAGGCAGCCAGAAGGAAACATCGACCCTTCACCATCTGCAGGGTTCATAAACTCAACCACAACTTCAGCTGCGGGGAAAGTCACCCCATCAAGCTCAAAATCACCAGTCTCTTGCACTTCACCTTGAGTGATTGGCACATGAGCAACAATGGTTTTTTTAATATTAGCTTGCCAAATACGTACCACAGCAATACCATTATCTGGAATACGTGTTGAATCTACCAAGCCATTACTAATGGCAAATGAGCCCACCGCAGCGGTTAAATTGCCACAGTTACCACTCCAATCAATAAAAGGCTTATCTATTGCCACTTGGCCAAACAAGTAATCTACGTCATGATCAGGCTGTGTGCTCTTTGATAAAATCACTGTTTTACTGGTGCTTGATGTAGCACCGCCCATACCATCAGTGTGCTTAGCGTAAGGATCTGGGCTACCAATCACACGCAATAACAGCGTATCACGCTCAGGTCCAGCTACTTGTGCTTCAAGCGGTAAGTCAGTGAGGTTAAAAAACACCCCTTTACTGGTGCCGCCACGCATATAAGTAGCTGGCACTTTAATTTGTGGTTTAAAAGACATTATTTGTTCCTTTATATACCTATATAACCAAATAACAAGCCCATGTTATTGGGCTTTAAAGTAACGTAATGTTTATTAGCTGTGCGCGTCTAAAAAGTCTTTAGCAAAGCGCTGTAACACGCCACCAGCGGCATAAATAGAGACTTCTTCAGCGGTATCCAAACGACAAGTCATTGGTACTTCAACACGTTCACCATTGTTACGGTTAATCACTAAAGTAAGTGTGGCTCCAGGGCTTGGTTCACCTGCAACATCAAAGGTTTCTGTACCATCGATACCCAGAGTTTTTCGAGTCGTGCCCGCTTTAAATTCAAGTGGTAATACACCCATTCCGATAAGATTGGTACGATGAATACGCTCAAACCCTTCAGCTGCAATCACTTCAACACCAGCTAAGCGCACGCCTTTAGCAGCCCAGTCTCGAGATGAGCCCTGACCATAATCAGCACCCGCAACAATAATCAACGGCTGTTTACGTTGCATGTAGGTTTCAATCGCTTCCCACATACGTGTTTGCTGTCCTTCTGGCTCAAGCCGTGCCAATGAGCCTTGCTTTATTTGACCGTTTTCATCACACACCATTTCGTTAAATAGCTTAGGGTTAGCAAATGTGGCACGCTGCGCGGTTAAGTGATCACCACGGTGCGTGGCATATGAATTAAAGTCTTCTTCTGGCAAACCCATTTTGGCTAGATACTCACCTGCTGCGCTACTTGCCATAATTGCATTAGAGGGCGATAAGTGATCAGTGGTGATATTGTCACCAAGTACCGCCAGTGGACGCATCCCCTTCATGGTGCGCTCAGCTGCTAATGCACCTTCCCAGTATGGTGGGCGACGAATATACGTGCTCATTTCACGCCAATCATACAAAGGGTCGTTGTCTTCGCCATAATCAACCGTTAGGTCAAACATAGGCTCATACACTTGGCGGAACTGCTCTGGTTTTACACTTTTAGCGATGACTGCATCTATCTCTTCATCACTTGGCCATAAATCTTTGAGTGTAATTGGGTTACCTTGCTGATCATGACCCAGCACGTCTTTTTCAATATCAAAGCGAATTGTACCGGCGATAGCATAAGCAACAACCAGTGGTGGTGATGCTAAGAAAGCCTGCTTTGCATAGGGGTGAATACGCCCATCAAAGTTACGATTACCCGATAGCACCGCAGTGGCATACAAATCACGTTCAATTAATTCTTGTTGAATTTTGGGGTCAAGCGCACCACTCATGCCATTACAGGTGGTACAAGCAAACGCTACAATACCAAAGCCTAGCTGCTCAAGTTCTGGCAATAGGTTAGCTTCTTCAAGATACATCTTTACGGCTTTAGAACCCGGTGCCAGTGATGATTTAACCCAAGGTTTACGCATCAAACCTTTGGCATTAGCATTACGCGCTATTAGACCCGCAGCAATCACATTTCGTGGATTGCTGGTATTGGTACAACTGGTAATTGCGGCAATAATTACCGCACCATCTGGCATTTTCCCGTCTTCATTTTCAACCACACCTGAAATACCCGCTTTGGCTAAATCAGCTGTTGCAACACGCTTATGTGGGTTTGATGGGCCAGCAATATTGCGACCGACCGATGACAAATCAAACGTCAATACTCGTTCATATTGCGCTGTATCTAAACTGTCAGCCCAAAGACCTGTGTGTTTAGCGTAGTCTTCAACCAAACGAACCTGCTCGTCTTCACGGCCAGTCAGTTTCAAGTAATCAATAGTTTGTTGGTCAATGTAGAACATTGCAGCAGTCGCACCATACTCTGGTGTCATGTTGGAAATAGTCGCACGATCGCCAAGAGTTAAGCTAGCTGCACCCTCACCATAAAACTCAAGATATGCGCCAACCACTTTTTCAGCACGTAAAAATTCGGTGATTGCTAACACAATATCGGTCGCGGTAATACCGGGTTGTGCTTTGCCTGTTAGCTCTACACCAACAATGTCTGGCAAACGCATGTAAGAGGCACGACCAAGCATCACGCTTTCTGCTTCAAGACCACCGACACCCACCGCAATCACACCCAGCGCATCAACGTGAGGAGTATGACTATCTGTACCAACAAGAGTGTCTGGAAAAGCAACACCGTCACGGGCATGAATAACGGGTGACATTTTTTCTAAATTAATTTGGTGCATGATGCCGTTACCCGGTTGAATAACGTCAACATTTTTAAACGCGGTTTTAGTCCAGTTTATAAAGTGAAAACGGTCTTCGTTACGCCTATCTTCAATTGCGCGGTTTTTTTCAAAGGCATCTTCTTCAAAACCTGCGTGTTCCACCGCTAATGAATGGTCCACAATAAGCTGTGTTGGTACGACAGGATTCACCTTGGATGGGTCGCCCCCTTTTGCCGCAATAGCGTCACGCAAACCTGCTAAATCAACCAGTGCGGTTTGCCCCAAAATGTCATGACATACAACACGAGCAGGAAACCAAGGAAAATCTAGATCGCGACGGCGTTCGATGATCTGCGTTAAACAAGCATCTAGCTTTTCAGGTTCGCAACGACGTACTAAGTTTTCGGCGAGCACACGAGAGGTATAAGGCAAAGTGTCATAGGCACCCGGTTTTAAAAAATCAACGGCTTCGCGCGTGTCGTAAAAGCTCAATTGCGAGTTTGGCAACAGCTTACGGTATTTGGTATTCATAACTACACCCATTGGAAATTGATGACGGTACTAAAAGGCAAGCGGCTGATAAAAAATCAGCCACAACAGCGTGTATTAACGCTCAGAAATAGCTGGTACTGGGCGAATTTCTTCACCGGTATATTCAGCTGATGGGCGAATAATTCGGTTATCAGCACGCTGTTCCATAACGTGAGCAGCCCAACCTGTTAAACGAGACATAACAAAGATAGGAGTAAATAGTTTAGTTGGAATACCCATGAAGTTGTATGCTGAAGCGTGGAAGAAATCCGCATTACAGAACAACTTCTTCTCACGCCACATCACTTCTTCACAACGCACAGAAACAGGGTAAAGTACTGTATCACCTACATCTTCTGCTAACTTTTCAGACCATAACTTAATAATCTCATTACGTGGATCGCATTCTGAGTAAATTGCGTGACCAAAGCCCATAATTTTTTCTTTACGTGCTAACTTGCCCATCATTTGCTCTTCAGCATGATCAGCTGAGGTAAAGCTTTGAATCATATCCATCGCTGCTTCGTTAGCACCACCGTGAAGTGGACCACGAAGTGAACCAATCGCCCCCGTTACACATGAATGCATATCCGACAGTGTCGAGGCACAAACGCGTGCAGTAAAGGTAGAGGCATTAAACTCATGCTCTGCATATAGAATAAGAGATACATGCATTACACGCTCATGTAATTCGTTTGGCTTTTTACCGTGAAGCAGGTGCAAGAAGTGCGCGCCGATTGAGTCATCATCGGTTTCAACCTCAACACGTACGCCATCGTGGCTAAAACGATACCAGTAGCAAATAATGCTAGGGAAACACGCAAGCATGCGGTCGGTTACTTTACCCTGTAGGTCAAAGCTCGTTTCACCTTCTAAATTACCTAGCATTGAACAACCCGTGCGTAATACATCCATTGGGTGCGCGTCAGCGGGAATACGCTCTAATACTTCTTTTAGTGCTAATGGTAAACCACGCATTGAACGCAGCTCGCTTTTATAGCTATCAAGTTGCGCTTGAGTGGGTAAGTCACCTTTAAGAATAAGGTAAGCAACTTCTTCAAAATCACAATGTTCCGCCAATTCTTTTACATCATAACCACGATACGTTAAACCAGATCCTGATTTACCGACTGTTGAAAGTGCTGTTTTCCCTGCTACCTGACCGCGAAGGCCAGCACCGCTGAGTACTTTTGCCATTTTGTTGTCTCCTGAATTTTTACCTGCTGAGTATTATTTTTAGTAGTGATTGATGCAGTTAGTTACTCACTACCTACTGTTCTTTTACTATTACTTGTTTTTACCTTCGGCAAACAGCGAGTCAAGCTTTTGCTCGTAATCGTGATAGCCAAGGTAATCGTATAAGTCCATACGAGTTTGCATGTTATCGATGACAGCTTTTTGATCACCATCAGTTAAAATCGTTTGATAAACCAGTTCTGCTGCTTTATTCATTGCACGAAATGCACTCAACGGATACAACACCATATCAACACCCCATTGTCCCAACTCTTCTTTATTCCACAGTTCAGTTTTACCAAACTCAGTAATATTCGCTAAAATTGGCACATCTAGCGCTTCGCTAAAGGCACGATAGTGCTGCTCAGTTTGAACTGCTTCAGCAAAAATACCATCAGCACCAGCTTCAACATAAGCTTTTGCGCGTGCAATCGACGCATCTAAGCCTTCTTGAGCGAACGAGTCAGTACGCGCCATGATGAAAAAGTTAGGGTCGGTACGCGCATCAACGGCTGCTTTAATACGGTCTACCATTTCTTCGATTGATACAATTTCTTTGTTAGGACGATGACCACAACGCTTTTGCGCCACTTGATCTTCCATATGTACCGCTGCGGCTCCCGCTTTTTCCATATCGCGAACAGTTTTAGCAATGTTAAATGCACCACCCCAGCCAGTGTCAATATCAACCATAAGTGGTAAATCACAGGCCGCTGTAATACGTTGAACATCAGCAATAACATCGTTTAACGATGTCATACCTAAATCAGGCAGACCATAAGACGCGTTTGCAACGCCGCCACCTGAGAGGTAAATAGCTTGGTGGCCGATTTTTTTTGCCATGATGGCTGAATAGGCATTAATAGTACCGACTATTTGCAACGGCTGATTTGCCTTTAATGCCTCACGAAACTTTGTACCTGCACTTTTAAATCCTGTCATGATGTTCTCTCTTATAAGCTATTTTGAAGTTTGGCTTCGATATTATTTTTTGAATAAGTGATATGTCGGCGCATCAGCATTTCGGCCAGTTCTGGGTCGCGACTGCTAATGGCTTGAACGATATTTTTATGCTCATCAAATGCGCTTGTTACCCTTGGGCCTGCCATACCTAATTGCACACGATACATGCGTACTAAATGGTAAAGGCCATTAACCAGCATCGAAATGAGGTAGCTATTTTTGCTGCCTAGAATAATGCGATAATGAAAATCTAAATCGCCGGCTTCTTGATAATAAAGCTCAGCGTTTTTAACTTCATCAGATTGGCTGTTTAGTAAAGCATTGAGCTCAATTATCTCTTGTTCATTCATATGCAACGCTGCCAACCTTGCAGCCATGCCTTCAAGTGATTCTCTTACTTGATACAGTTCAATCAGTCCTTCTGGGCTCAATGTGACAACACGTGCCCCGACATTGGCCTTACGCTCAACGATATTACATGCCTCTAAGCGATTAATTGCTTCACGCACCACAGCGCGACTAACCTGATACTTTGTCGACAATTCTGTTTCACTCAGTTTAGCACCAGATGGAATAACACCTTCAACAATCTCTTTCCTAAGGCGAAAAAACGCCTTGTCTGAAGAGGTTACTGCTTGCTCTTGAAAAAATCCCATCTTTACCGAAGTACTCTGAGTCACAATAAGTTGTAGACAATATAGTGATGCTTTACGTTAACGTCAACCTTGCAAGGTTAAGATTGTCGACAATCTCAATTATAGCCCTCATAAATATGATGAATACCTAACTGACTGTCCTATTAAAACCAACGCCAATCATGAACATAGCAAGGAGCAAAATCATATATTGACTGGG
>NZ_ARPN01000093.1:0-10495 GCF_054966645.1 Pseudoalteromonas sp. SANK 73390 | reverse complement strand
ACGCCGAAAGTGTGCCAAAAGTGTTCCCCGTACACACGGGGCTAAACCGCAAGGAAATCATTATGTCTTTATCTCAATATGGTGTTCCCCGTACACACGGGGCTAAACCGCAACATCATGGTAAATAGTGGCAGGGCCAGCGGTGTTCCCCGTACACACGGGGCTAAACCGCCTTATATATTGCGGCAAAACTGCATTCAAGAGTGTTCCCCGTACACACGGGGCTAAACCGCTCACATGATAAATGATGATGATGCTCAAGTAGTGTTCCCCGTACACACGGGCTTAATACTTTCCTTATTTGTCAGTATTTTACTTATTACTACTTAGTAAAATACTGATCTCTTTAATTTGCGCGATGCTAGCTTCATTATCACCATGCACACATAAAGTGTCTGCTTGTAAAGCTAGTTGCTTGCCTGAGCTGGTGGTTACACAGCCGTGCTGTACAAGTTGTTTAACTTGAGACATAAGCGCTGTTTTATTATGTACTGCATTTGCTTTAGTTCGCGAAGCAAGCAGCCCTTCATCGGTATAAAGCCTATCGGCAAATGCTTCAAATAATAGTTGCACACCCAATTTATCCGCTAACGTTCGATGAGCTTGTTGCTGAGCGCTTGCTAGTATCATCAGCTTTAACTCTTTAGGATAACTGGCAGTGGCTTTAATTATCGTGGTTAGTAGTGTTTCGTCCTTCATCATATCGTTGTAGAGTGCGCCATGTGGTTTGATGTAAGTAAGTGAAAGCCCTTGGACTTGTGCCATACCATCAAGTGCTGCAACCTGATAATGAATGAGATTGGTTAATGCGTCTGGGCTTATATTCATTGAACGACGACCAAAGCCTTGCAAGTCAGGGTAGCTTGGGTGCGCGCCAATCATAACTTGATGTTGTTTCGCGAGTTTTAGTGTGTTGCTAATAACGTCTGGATCACCTCCATGAAACCCACAAGCGATGTTAGCGCAGTCAATGACTGCCATAGCTTGTTCATCAAGGCCTATTTTCCAAGCACCAAAACTTTCTCCCAGATCACAGTTTAATAGCATGGTTGTTCCTATTTTATGGTTACAGGTAATGCGCCATTAGCAGGTGCTAAACCCAATATCACTTTTGCTAAAGCGGTAAAAGCAGGGCCTTTAACGTGTTCATCATTATCAACATCAATGTTGTAAGCATAACTTGCTAATACAGCATCACTGACAGGGGCAAATTGCTTTATCTCATAAGGCGCACGCAAACTAATAAATAAAGTTGGCTTGTGCTGCTTTTTGGCCGAACTTAATAGTGTCAGCAGCGCTTGAGGTTGCTGTTTGCGAGAAAGAGAGAACTTTTCTAGCTTGGTAACATCTTCCATGCCCCCGATTTCAACCGCGCTTTGCTGTGGGCTGGCATGTGCAGCTATTACTACATCAGCGCTAGTAATATGTTGTTCGGCTACTTTTGGGTCAAAACCTTGCAAGCTGTTACAAGTTATCTGTAAAGGGGCTTTACTAAAGGTCTTAAGTGCTCGGCGCATGGCTTCACACTTACGCATATCAGGCATAATTAAATGTAAACGTTGATGGGTTGCTGCGTTTAAAGGCAGTAATTGTTCATTTTTAACTTGGGTAATGGCTGCCAGCGCAAGTTCTGCTTCTAGTTTTCGATGTCCGGGGTTACCTAATGTGGCTTGAGCAATCGCGCTTGAATGATTGCTGGTATTTTTTAAATGACGTTGTTTAAGTCGGTTAATACGTGCCGCAGAACGATTAATTTCTTCACCATTGAGTTTGCCTTCTTGTACTGCTGAAGTCAGGGCATTTAATAGTAGATCTAACTGCTTGATATCATCAGGTGTACGAATTGCAATTGGCATAAGCGCAATATCTACACCTGCTTTGAAGGTTTCAATCACAGCAGATGTAGAATCAAAAAAGTCACTAATACCAGCCATATCAAGTGCATCGGTGATCACAACGCCTTGATAGTTTAACTTAACACGCAGCAAGTCATGCATAATAGCGCGCGACATCGTGGCGGGTTTTAGCATTTGCTCACCATGTTTGTTTGCTAGCGTACTACTATCAAGTTCAGGATACTGAATGTGTGCCGTCATGATCATACCCGGCGCATTGGTATTTATCACCGCTTGAAAAGGCGCTAAGTCATTTTTCCAAATAGTGTGTTTATCATGGTCCACTCTTGGCAGTCCAGTATGGCTATCAACGTGCGTATCACCATGGCCCGGGAAATGTTTTAGCGCTGAAATAACATTTTGTTGTTCAAAGGCTTTAACTTGAGCGGCCCCTAATTTTGCCACCGTGTCTGGGTTTTCAGAAAAGGAGCGTACATTGATCACTGGATTTTCAGCGTTCATATTGACATCAACCGTTGGCGCAAAATTTACATTAATACCAAGGCTATTGAGTTCTTTACCGATGACAGTTGCAACGCTGCTGGCATAGTGTGTGCCATGTTTTGGATAGGTCGCACCAATACTCATATTACCGGTAAATGAGGTGGCTTGTTCACGATTTATACGTGCCACACGGCCACCTTCTTGGTCGATGGCAATAAAGAGTGGGTGAGGGTATTGGGCTTGTTTTGCTGCATGTTGCAGTTGGTTGTTTAAGTTAACAATTTGCTCAGTATTGGCGGTATTTTCTGAAAATAGAATAACCCCACCGATGTGATATTTACTGATCACGTCAGCCAACTGATTGGGTAATCGGGTCATGGGTTCACGACATGATTTACTCTTTCCTTGGCTGCAAAAGTAGCGAAAGTCTAACATTAACTTTTGGCCTAACTGAACTTCTAATGGTTGTTCTGAGCGTATTGAAGCCGCTGATGTATTGCTAATGGTCATGGCGAAAAAGATACCTAGTGGTTTTAAAAGCCTAAAGCGCGTCATATAAATTAATAGTTATTGTCTTTATAATGGCTAATTTAGCATTAACCGCAGGTGATTGATAACCTAAGGCGATGATCATCACTTACTCCACGTTATACGGTAATGCTAATAATGCACAGCAACCTGTTTGTTGGAGCCTATTATGCAAGGATAAACGGCCATTGTGTGCTTCTGCTATTTGTTGACACAACACCAAACCAATGCCTGAACCATGCTGTTTTGTACTGTAAAATGGTACAAATAAATTATCAGAATTACCAATGCCAGCGCCATTATCACACACTCGAATTCTAATTTGCTGGTCAACAAACTCCCACTCAATATCAATTTTACACTTACGCTCACTTTGCTGTGCAGCGTCTTGTGCATTCTTAAATAGGTTGATTAGTAGCTGCTCTATTTGTACTACATCAATATGAAGTATGACATCACTTTTTAGTATTATGTTAAATTCACAGTTATTAAAAGGTTGTTGGCAATTGCTTAGTAATTTTTGTAATGAGCAGGGCTTACAATTTGGCTCGGGTAATCTGGCTAATTGATTGTAGCTTTCAATAAATTGCCCTAAGTCGCTTGCGCGTTTGCCAATAAATTCTAAGTTATCGGTAATATTACTTTTAAGCGCTATATCACTTTGTTTGTTGATTATTTTGATCAAGGTCTGTGAAATAGATGCAATGGGAGAAAGTGAATTGTTGATCTCATGGCTCATTACTTTTATCAATCGTTGCCATGCATTACGTTCTTCGTGTCTGAGCAGCGAATGAACATCTGTTACAAATACCAACTTATACGTTTTTCCTTCACTTAAGTAGCGTTCCACGTGCAAGTTAAAGCGTTTTGATTGTAACCCCATTGGCAGCTCAATCACTTTATTTTGGCCTTCGCTAAGCGCATTCACGGGTACTAGCTCTTTAGGTAACTTAATGAATGAGTTATTGTTATCAAGCGAAAATAATTTTTGTGCTGCTGGATTATATAGCTGAACATGTTGTTGCTCATCAATGGCTAAAATAGCTACATCAATGTGTTCGAGTACGGTTTGCACCAGTTGCTGCGACTCGACCGACTGCCAGCGCTGCGCGCTTAGTCGCTGTGCTAGGCGGTTAATCGCGCTAAAAAGCGGAGCTAATTCATGCTCATATTGCCCAGCTCGTGCTCGTAAGCTGTAATCACCTTGTGCGAGTGCCTCTATAAGGTTAGTTTGTGTACGCAGTTGATACACTACTTTTTGCCTGATATGAACACCACTCCAGATGATCATAATGGTGCCAAGTAAAGCGCATAATGCAATCAGCCAAACTGAGATGTCTGTGTACAGCATAGTTATTATCAGCAGCAGCAACAAAGGTATTGCAGTTGCTAGATAAATCATACTTAGCTGAGTTTCGTAGGGGGTGTGTTTAGGCATTATGAATTCCCTAGGCGTTATTTACCCGCTTTATTTAAACGACGATAGAACGTGCTTCGGCTTAAGCCCAAAGACTGTGCTGCAGCGACGGCATCCCCGTCATAAAATGCCAGCCTTCGCACCAGTGCATCTTGCTCTATTTCACTTAAAGTAAGGTGTGCAGTATCCACAGTACAATATGGATCTATTCCTACATGCTTTGGTTGTTGCACTGGCGTTAGGTTTAGGTGTTCGGCATCAATGTGTTCTGTTGGCGCTAAAATATGAGCGCGCTCCATAATGTGTGCTAACTCTCTCACATTCCCGGGCCAGTGGTAGTCTTGTAATGCACGCTGTGCTTGAGCGGTTAATGTACGCCCCTGCGCGGCATATTTTTCTATAACGCGGCCTAAAAAATAATGCGCTAAAGGCAAAATATCTGCTATTCGTTCACGTAAAGGTGGAATATGTATTTGTACGGTATTAATACGATATAACAAGTCTTTACGAAACTCCCCCGTTGCAACAGCATGGGTTAGATCTGCATTCGTTGCGGCAACTAACCGTATATCAACGGATTGAGTTTTACTGGCCCCTACTTTTTCAAACTGCTTTTCTTCAAGTACGCGTAATAATTTTGCTTGTTGTGAGTAGGGAGTGTTGGCTATTTCATCTAAAAATAACGTTCCTTCGTCGGCTAATTCAAACCGGCCAATACGCTGCGATTTGGCATCGGTAAAAGCGCCTTTTACATGGCCAAACATTTCACTTTCAAACAAACTTTCACTGACTGCACCCATGTTAACGCTGATCAGTTGCTCTTCTTTGCGTGTTGATAGGTCGTGCAAATAGCGAGCAAACAGGCTTTTTCCTGTACCATTTTCGCCAGTAAGTAATACGCTTACATCGCTTTTAGCCACTTGCGATAGTGTGGCGAGCACTTGTTTTATTTGTACTGAATGGGCAATTAACCCTGAAATAAAGCCCAGTTCGTTTTGCAGTAGCTGATTATGTACAGCCAGTTTTTGGCTGCGCTTGTTGGCTTTATCCAATTGTAATTGTGTGCGCACAATCGTGATCAGTCGTTCGTTTCCCCATGGTTTTTGCACAAAATCATTGGCACCGTGCTGCATGGCTTTAACTGCTATTTCAATGCTGCCCCACCCTGTAATTGCAAGAATGGGCAGTTGCTCATCATCTAGTCTTAATTGTTGAATGAGCGCTAGGCCCTCTTCTGCTGACGTGGTGTCTTGAGTAAAGTTAAGGTCGGTGATCACCATACTAAAGGTATGACTTTTTAACAGCTGTTTGGCGATGATCGGGCTATTTGCTTGTAAGCTGGGGTAGCCTTCTTCCATTAGTAATAAACTCAGTGCATGTCTAATGCCTTCGTCATCATCAATAATTAAAATTGGGTTGCTCATAAATATTTGTTAATCACGCGCTTAGATGAGTTTAGTGTACGACAAAGCGTAGCAAATATAAAAACTACGCTGTGCCATTATGGTGTTATTGATTGTGTAAAGCGTATGCAGGTTCGTTCACCAGCGCACGCTTGGTTGGCAAGTAAGTAGCCAGTAAAACCACCGCTGATAACAGTGTTGTGAGTATCAACGCAGCTATAACAATATCGTTAAACTCAACGCCAATAGGCACCGACATCGCATACCCTAAGCCTAAACCAATCGTTAAACCCGGTACTGCGCCTAGCAAAAGTTGTTTAGTACCTGAGATAAGAAACTCTTTACTTATATGCTGCTCGCTTGCACCTAATGCCCGTTTTACTCCAATCTCTTGATTGCGTTGTGAGATGGTATTGGCCATCACGCCATAGATACCACTGGCGGCAAGTAAGAACGATGCGAGTCCAAATAACATTAACACACCACCCACAAATCTCAGTGGTGCTACGCGCTGGGTTAAGCGCCCATCTAAGCTATCTATATTAAAAATAGGTAACTGTGGAGCAACTTGGTTGATAGCGTTTGTTAGCGCCTCTTTTGCACGGCTCATATCGCTGTGGATGCTTGCTGCAATATACATCGATGAGCGAGGAGACTGTGCAAACGGCACATAAACCGACGGCGTTTTTGATGCTCTATCTCGGTTAGGCATAGTTTGCACGATATGCTTAACCACACCCACAATGGTAAGCCAAGGGCCTTTACTTGAGTCTTCATTAATAAATTGAATTCTTTGACCAAGCGGTTGTTCAGTGCCCATATATTGCTCTACAAAACTATCGCTAACAATAACAGTGTGTTTGTCTATTTTGTTATCTGAATCTGTAAATAACCGGCCTTTTACCAGTTGTGCCTCTAAGTGGCTTAAAGTAGCTGGGAATACGGCGATTTGATTGGCCCTAGGGTAACTAGATAGCCCTTGTTTGGCATATTCCTGCCCGGCAATGGCAACTGCTGGGCGTCTATCTCCAAAGCCGGGTAAAGCTGAGGTGATGATAGTGTCTTGTAATATATTTTGTGTTGCTAATTGTGAGTTGAGTGCCTGTACAAACTGAATTTTTTGCTGATCAGTTTGGTATTGTTCTTCAGGAAGTGTTATTTGGCCGGTGAGCTTATTGCGAGTATTAACCCCATAGTCGGCGTAAGTTGCTTTAAAGCTCCCGGTGATCATAACCGCCGCGACAATTAAAATGGTAATAGATAAAAATACTTCGCCAACCACTAGGGCTTTATTTAGTTTACCCGCATTTTTGCCCAGTGCGCCGCGTGTACCATCACGCAATACCGCGTTAAAGTCGCCATTAATATTGCGCCAAGCAGGTAAAAAACCAGTCACAAAAATAGTGCTCACTAAAAAGGCAAAAAAGATTTTAAGCGAATAGGCATCAATACCAAAGTTCCACCAAAATGGCGGCCGATCAGTAAAAAACTGATTAGTGACGGTTTGTGTTACTTCAAGCCCCCAACCCATAACCAATAAACCAATTAAGCCACCCAAACCACAGATTAAAATACTCTCCCAAAGCAGCTGGCTTAACAAGCGGCCAGTGGGCGCACCCAATGCAACACGAATAGCGGTTTCTTGAGAGCGCTCAACGGCTCTGGATAACAGTAAATTACCTACGTTAACCGACGCTAAAATGAGAATTAACACCGCAGCTACGTGCATGACATAAACGACGGGCATGCCGCCATCTGCGGTAGACATATGCATAGTGAGAGCGTAGGCACCTAATCCAGAGTTGGTTTTTGGGTAGCGCTGTTCAAGGCGCTGCATAATCAAGCTTAGTTCATGATCTAGCTGTTCAATACTGGTGCCAGATTCCCTAAGCGCAACCCCTGTAACTTGGCTGTTTTGCGTGCGTGTTACTTGTTGGGTATTGTCACGTAGCGGACGCCACAATTGGGCACGGCGTGGGTAGTAATAACCCTCAGGCATTACGCCTATCACTTGGTAGTTTTGGCCATTAATTTTTAGTGTTTTTGAAAGCACATCTGATTTGCCGCCAAAATGGTTTTGCCATAAATCATAACCAATAACGGTCACGTTTTGCGCGCCCACTTTGTCTTCCTCTGGACTAAACGTGCGGCCTAATAGTGCGCTGGTGCGAGTAAGTGAAAACATATTGGCACGAGCATCGGTGGCGCTGTATCGACGAGCTCCATCTCTGCCAGCAATATTAACAACCGAGTTTCGGTAGGCACTAAACTCGCTTATGTTGCTTAAACTTGCTTTTACTTCTTCAAAATCATGGATGTTAAAATCACCAAAATTACGTTTGCCATTCATTGAGGTGGAGAGTTCAATCAAGTGCTCGCCATCAGTAAAAGGCAGTGGCTTAAATAGCATGGTGTTCATAAATGAGAACAAATACACGCTTAAACCAATTCCTGTGGCCATAACAAATATCGTTAATGCACTAAAGCTGGGCTTTTTGGCCAACAAGCGTATGGCATATTTTATATCGCTGCGAATACTCATTATAGACCCCTATAAGTTTACAGCTTGTGCATTATCTGCATTTGCTGGTTGGCTTTTATGGTCACTCACAATACGTCCATCAAGTACTTCGATGTTGCGCTGTGCGCGTTGTGCAGAACGGGGGTCGTGTGTAACCATGCAGATAGTTGCGCCTTCTTGATGAAGTTGGTCTAGTAGCGCTAATACATCGTGGGCGTTTTTTGAATCAAGGTTACCTGTAGGCTCATCGGCTAAGATTAAACTTGGCGCACCCGCTATTGCACGAGCAATGGCTACACGCTGTTGTTGCCCTCCGGATAGCTGTGAAGGGTAATGGTTGGTGCGATGGCTCATATTAACCTTTGCCAGAGCCTCAGCCGCCATTTGTTTCACTTGTGACTTAGTTAAGTCTGAACGATAGGTGAGGGGTAACTCTACATTTTCCATTACATCTAAATCACTGATCAAATTGAATGACTGAAAAATGAAGCCTATTTGCTTGTTTCTTATTTGCGCACGCTCCGGTTTAGTTAGGTTACTTACTTCATGCCCAGCTAACTGATAGCTACCTGATGTTGGTGTATCGAGTAGGCCAAGCAAAGAGAGCAAGGTTGACTTTCCAGAGCCAGATGGACCAGAGATGGCAATATATTCTTGCTTAAACACTTGTAATGATATGTTGTTAAGTGCATGCGTTTCTAAATCATCTGAATAAAATACTTTACATAGGTTGTTGAGTTGTAATACACATTGAGTCATGGTGCTTTCCTAATCGATTCTAAATTGAGTGTAGCTTTCAAAGCGGCTTGGGTCGGACGTAATAATTTTATCGTCCGCTTTAAGCCCTTGAATGATTTGTACATAACTGACAGACCCTAACCCCAGTTTTACACCTGTGCGCTCAGCCATTAAACCATTTGAGCTTAGTTTGTAAACACTGGATTGGGTTTGACTTTGAGAAAATAATGGCCGCGACACGTACAGCGTATTGGTTAGTTCAGCGATGGTAATTTCACCATCTACGCTCAGTGCTGGACGTGCATCTTTTGGCAGTGGCTCAGAAAAAGCAACATCGACTTGTACGTTACCTTGTACTACTTCTGGGTCTATGCGGGTTACATTGCCTAGCACTTCGCTATTTTGTGTACTTATGGTAACTTTTTGACCAACAATAATTTGTTGAATTTGAATTTCTGGCACTTGCAGCTCTGCAATTAACGCACTTTGATCAGCCAGTTTGGCTATGTTGCTACCCATACTGACATGCTGACCTACTTCGACAGGAAGCGCCAAAATAATACTGTTAATTGAAGCGCGAACGGTCAGTTCATCAACTTGGGTTTGAATACGTGATACGCGGTTTTTTAACTGGTTGAGCCTAGCAAAGCGGGCATGTTGCTGGGCCTGTAGGCTTTTACTCGACTTTGTCATTTGTAACTTGGCAGAACTGAGTGCTTGTTTAGCTTGGTCTTGCGTTATTTTTGCGCGTTGAAAGTCAAGCTTTGATACTGCGCCTGTTTCGATTAATTCTAAATGTGCTTGATATTCATGCTCTGCACCGGCCAACGCCATTTGTGCGTTAAGCATGTCAGATCGTTGCTTTGCAATGGCTGCTTGCTCGGCTAAATCGTTTGCCTTGTGCTCAGCCTCTAATGCTGACAACTCCCATTGTGTTTCTGCAAGCTCTTGCTCTAAATGTGGGTTAGTAAGACGAACAATTGCGTCACCTTTTCGTACTTGTTGACCGGGTTTATATAGTAGGGCTTCTACTTTTGCATCGCCACTGGCCGATAACCACTGTACTTTCTCTGGTACCAGTACGCCGTTACCACGTACCGTTACGGTAAAGTCGCCTTTTTGTACTTTGCTTATAACTAATGAGTTGGCACTAAGTGTGAGTGCTGCTCGGCTAAACTGCCAAAGTTGATAAATACCCGTAAATAATATGGCGAGTACTATACTTGCGATAAAAAACTTGCGAACATGCGTTTTCTTTTTGGTTGACACTGCGATGTCCATTTAAGCTCCTAATAAAATTCAGTATGAATAAGTAGAAGAGTGCAGACACTGTGCCAAAATTTAAGGTTTTGAATTTAAATGATTTTAATTGTTTTTTGAATTTTCAGTCCTAAATGTGGGATTTGTATTGAGACAGATCCTAAAAGTGGGATTGGTAGTGAAATAAACCCACAAATACTCGTTATGAGAAATTAGTGTGAGATATTACTTGGCTGCTGGTGCTGTTTTATCAATCAACCTAAATCTTGTCATCATGACGTTTATATTG
>NZ_ARPN01000092.1:0-33726 GCF_054966645.1 Pseudoalteromonas sp. SANK 73390 | reverse complement strand
GTAGGTTCTGACCTTCGTCAGAATGACATGAAGTAGCCTTCTTGAACTTAAGTACGCGTCATCCTGAACTTGTTTCAGGACCTTGTTTTGTTTGAGCTCAGTGTTAAATACCAGAAGGTTCTGACCTTCGTCAGAATGACATATAGTAGTCATCCTGAACTTGTTTCAGAATCTCAAACGCTATGCATCGTAAAAATACAGTGCCACCGTGTTTGTCTGTAATATGTCGGCATTGCTAATAGTATTGGCGTATGTGTTTAAATTCATGGCTGAGGTGGCATCAAGCCACTGCTCATTTTGCTTATAAGCACAAAACTCAGGCCCTTCAGCGAGTGCTTGTTGATTAAGAGCAAATGTCGTATTTGTGCCATTGGGTATATGATTTGAGTTGTACTGCCCTATCACTCCTTTGGGAAAGGTGTCGGCAATTTTTTGTGGCGCACCAATTATGTCGATGTAGGGCATGGCACTAAACTCTTCCCCCTGCGCCTCTGTTGCTATCATAATTTGTGCCGTTACTTGGCTGTGTTCGCCTAATGTATTGCCACTGCTAAACCAGTTTTCATCCTCGGTATTAGGGTTAACCAAGGCTAGGTCTTCACCATTGAGCACCACGCAGCTATTTACTTGCACCCATTCGTGCAAAGCGTGCCCACCTGCAAACGAGGCCATATTGGTATTACCAAAAGAGGTAAATTTAATCAGCACCGGTTGGCTCATTTGTATTACGCCACTGGCCGCAAAATATTGCTCGCGATTAAGCACAGGTAAGTTTTGGGTTAGTGGATTGGCCTCAGGCGAAGGCACTTGACTGTCGATAAAAATAGTATTGCTAGATGCACGGCAAATATCGCTATGCACTAAAGTGAAAGGATTTATCATGGTAGATACTCTGTTTGTGCGCTCACACCTAATCGCCATGTTTGCACTAGGTGGTATGGCGTGTATTTAGCCAAATACGGATAAACAAAAAATAGCCACAAACACACTTAAGTGGTTGTGGCTATTACATACGGGAAAAGACTAATATTTCAACTTAATCAAATAGTAGCAGTATTTAAGATAAGAAAACGGTCAACTTTGACCGTTTTAAAAATGAAAGGAAATAACCACCATTTTGGTGGCTATTTTTGTTGAAAAGCCTGCTCAATTCTCGCTCTATTTAAACAGCGGTATTAAGTAACACCAAAAAACATCGCGACATTACTCCCTATTGCTGAACCCATACCTGCGATTGCTGTTGCGCAGCCAATAAACACGCCTGTGTGAGTTGCTGCTTGGTGACTTCTGCTGCTTGGTTGTTTGCTAACACCCAAAGCTGCTTGTCGGCATCAGACATTAATAGTATTGCTCTGGCCATGCGCTGCTGGCTTAGCTCATCACCATCAAACTCCATACCATCAACTTCAACAGTTATAGCTGCAACATTTGCTGCGCGCTGGGCTTTAAAGCGTTCGCGTTTTACTGCTTCAATTTGCTCATTGCTGTGAGCGATAGTTTTAGGGTGGTGATAGGCAATATGGGTGTCATCGTCATACACCACATGCGCATCTTGTGCTTCGGTTGTGATTTCTAAATCAACCTCAACCTTTTTGATTTCATAGCAAGCGCGACGTTTTGCTAAATCAATTAATGGCTCGTCAGGGCGTGTTGGCACCTCCACACGCTCCGTAGGGTTTTCTGCATTATGTGCCTGTGCTTGCTCAATCGCCTCTTCAATTGCTGGCAATGCTTCAAGCCATTGTGCATGCGCTTGCTCGTGTGCCGATTGCTCTTGCTCGATAGCCAGTTGCAGTGCTTGCGTTATTTGCTCACGCGGGTGACGTAGGGCTATTTTAGTGTGTACATCTTGATACGTTGTCACAGGCTGCTGCTCTGTGACCAGTTCATTTACTTGTTCAGTCATTTGTTTGCTCATAGCAGGGCCTTAGTTGTTGTATGCAATACCAATGGGAAATTGAGTGTGATGGCAAAATACTTTGACGGTGTTGCCGTTGAGGTCGATTTTAACGTTTTCACCATCAACGATAGGAATGGTTTGGTCGTCGCCCCAATCGGTGCCGTTGTGTTTTAGTTCAGCGCCATTGAATTGTAGGTATAGCAGGCCGTTTTTTTCAGTAACCGTGTCAAACACTTTAAATGCACAACTGTTATTCAAAGGCTTCCTTAACATAATGGCGTTATGTTTAGGCGATGCTTGCTCAGGTAAACTACCACGCCCCATAAACTGTGCATTATCTGCACCTAAATCTAAATCAAGCGTATACCCTGTGAGTGGCAATGTTCTAGTTTCTCCGTTCCCTTGCCCTGAAATAGGGTAACGCCCTATCAGACTTTCCATTAACCTAGCCCCACGAACAGCAAGAAAATTACTGCTGGAGAATACGTTACCAAATGCATGTATTGGCGAGTTATTAAAGCTGTTAGTGATATTTGATGATGATTCATAGTTAAGTAATGCGATAATAGATGGATTCCAACTTCCCGAACTTGTATTTTTAACCACATCAAAGCCGACATTTGAGTTGGTCCATGTTTGCCCTAAATCACCCGTGTATGTCGCGTTTAATGTGCTGCCTGTCATTTTTTTGTTCAGCGAATATCCAGATGAGTTATCTGGTAGCTTTGGTATCCACTGGCCAACAACACCATCTGGGAATGTCGCTGCGATATTTTCAGGCGTGCCGATAATGTCAACCCAAGGGAGTGAGTCAAATTCAGCGCTGGGCATCTCTAGTTGTGTATCAAACGACCATATCATAGTCAGTAGCGTGCCATTCGGTACATCTTGCTCCGTACGAATATATAGCAAGTCATCTGGAGAGTACTTGTTAATAATTGGCAATAGCTGCTGAGTATCATGACGGTAAATATATCCAGCGCCACAGTGGTACGAACCAGTTAGAGAGGAGACTACCGGAACCGGGCTCGGCCTTTTCCCAAATTTTGCAATCAAATTCTCAGTATTCAGATGTGCCGACCCATTTTCACCTAACCAGTAGCCTGTGTTGTTAAAGAAGCCGCCTGATTTAACATAAGTATAAGTTCGGGTAAAAGGCAGCTTTTCCTTGCCGCGCAATGTGCCGGCAACCGATTTGCGCATGGTGTCTTCACGTAGCTGGTTTACATCTAACTTATTAGCATTTAGGCGTAAATCTTCAACTTGGCCTGCGTAGATGGCGTCGTGATATTTGTATTGGTCTGAACGACCTCCTGATGCACTGGCAATAGAGCCATCACCGGCTGAATTCTGAGGAACATCTGTAAATGCTTGCAACTTTGAATTGATTTTATAATGTTGATTTAACCATGTAACCGTGGTCGAACCATTCCAAATATAAGCGGTACCCATCGGGTTATAGCTGGGGTGATATGCCCCTTGGTTTAAGCGTTGAACGAGCGCAATTGGGATAGCAAAACACTTTCCTTCCTTGATATTTCTATCTCCCCAGTGTGTTTCACCAGCTCCTATGGTATTGAGTCCGTATGCACTGTCACGGTTCCTGTAAGACACAGTGATGATTGAACCATTACGAAAGTCAGCGGTGTTATCTATTTTACTACCTCTTGCTATTACGTGATAACTCGAGCTTCTGTCTGCTAAGAAAAGGTTATAATCTCGATTTGCACCATCATATGCTCGCCAATCATCTCCAAACCCTTCAACAACTCTAACCCTATAACGTACCTGAATATACGCTTTGGCTTTGGGGTCAAAGTAAATATTGTGCTCTGGCTCACTTAAGAACACCGCTTTTTGCTCATCCGTGAGTGTTGACCACTTAACGCTATTGCCTTTGGTGTTTTGGTCCCACTCACCAAATGCTGAGTAGCCTTGTGCTACTAGGTTATTGAGCAGCGCAATACCTTGATAACTACTTGCGCCGTATTGCACATTACCCAGCGGGTATACCACATCTTTATCAGCGATTTTTTCATGCCAAGATTCTAAAAACACCAGGTCTTTGCGAGAGGTAATAACCTTATCAGTGTCGGTTTCTGATGCAAATGCAACCTCAGCTGTGCTATGTTGGGTCACTGTGCCTGTGGCCGAGTCGTAGGTTTTAGTGCCGTCGGGGGCTTGTGGGAGTTTTGGCAGTACATAATCTTTGTGTCCAACTTTTGAAAGAGCCAAAAAGACTCCATCAACTAACACTTTAGAGCCATTACTTAACGATTCACCGCTCCCCCCACTGTCGGAATCTGCAACTCCCAACGAGATTGAATTAGGTCGATTTAACCAAGTCCACATCCCTTCGTTGACGGGTTGGTACTGCGGAGCATTTATGTGCTTCCCCCACTCAACAAACCCTGAACCCGCATATTGTTGCTTACGCATTTGGCGTAGGGCATCAAATTGAGCTTTGCTCATTACATCTGGGTGCGGGTTCACGCTTTGCGCTTGTTCCACTAGGGTTTTGAGCGTTGGCGTTGGGTGTTTGTTGCCGTTTTGGTCAGTCAGCTCTACCGTGCCTTGTTGTGTTTGCCAATCTCTCATGACTTGGCTGTTGCTTGCCAAAGCATCGTGTGTGCCTTGGTACTGGGTGTTTAGCTGGGTGTGTTTTGCAGTTACATTTTCCAGCGCTGTAACTGCATTCGTCAGTTCTGTGCTCATGGTGGTTACCTTAATTTATATCTAAACTGGGAATAGTTGGTTAATTTGTTGCGGTGTGAGTGCGTTATTTAATAGCGCGTTGAGCGCGGTATTCAGCTTGTTGTTTTGCTCGCTCAGCCTATTGGCACCTAGCGCGCTTAATGCCGCATGGGCTTTCATATGCAGTGCATCGAGTGATGAAGTTTGCGCTGCTATTTGTGCCGCCTCACTTGCTGCAACTGCCGCGTCTTTTGCTGCATTTGCCTGAGTTAAGTCATGGCTTAGCGTAGTGGCAATATTTTCAATCTGACTCTGTGAGGTAACCGCTTTATCACTGGCATTCATGGCATTAAAAGCGTGCTGCTGTAAATGTTGCTCTTTTAATGCCGTTTGCTCGCTATACTCTTTGGCGGTTAGTGCAATGGCACTTTTGGCCACACTCACGGCGCTGTTAATTTCGCCTGCTTTTTTAGCAACCTGTGATTGGGCTGTTGCACAAATAGCCGCAGCGGCATGGCTATGGGCTTTATCTAACTCAACGCGTTGGGCGATTTGCTCGGCCTGTGTGTTTAGCTCAAACACTGCTTGTTGCGCAGCAATAGCTTGCTTGGTTTGCGCTGCCACTGTGCTTGCTTGGGTAGTAACCGCATCGTGGGCAGTTATTACCTCATCATGCTTAACTGTTACTTTTTTACTGGCGCTGATAACTTGCGGGTAAACTGCGTCAAACTCACTTATGCGCGGCTCAACCGTGGCTAAGCTTTGCTTATTCTGCTCAATGGTTTGCGCCATGGTTGCTAGGTCGCTGCTGGCACTCATAGCCACTTGTGCCAACTGGGCAATTTTTGTTGGCGTAGGAATAACCGTTTGCTCACCTAAAAACGTGGTAATTGGGTAAGTGCTATCCGTGCTTGCAAACCAGCCGGTTATTTCACGTTCACGCTTGTGCCATCGACCTTGCAACTTTTGCAAGTCCATCGCAAGAGTTGCATTTATTGTATTGGTAAAGTTTTGAACAATACCATAAGAAACGTTTTCAACACCTATTGAGAGTGAAAATGTTCGACCATCAATATATGAAGCTGATAACCGGGTATCTGATGCAATCTCTTTAATGCAAAGCAAATGATGCTGTTGCGCTATTACAAAGTAAATTAAGTCATTCACCTTAAGCTTTGCGTCTGTCTTCCAGTGAGTATCAACCCCTTGAATGACAGCCGAGTTTGCCTCTAAACTAATGCTGCCTTGAGTATATGCCATATTCTATTCCATTGATTTAATAAGATATTATGGCTAGAAATTAGCCTGATAATTGTTTGAAAAATAAACTGAATTAGCCGAATCGGTAAACGACGGCGATTAACTTTGATTCAGTGCCGGACGAAAACGTAACTGGCTCTACCTCAGTACAGGTAGCAACAGTATAGTTATACAGAAAGTCATCATTTTGATTTTGTGCGTGGCCTTCGTTCGGTGATGCACATAAATTATCACCGGGGTGAATATCTCCTCCAGCACCACAAACCAACATCATTCCCTCGCCAATGCTATTACATTGACCAATAACCCATTCGGTGTCTGGATGTTGTTCAATGAATTGTCTAAATGGTTCATTATTTTTAAGATCATGCTGCGCTTGAATTTCTCTACATCCCAACCAAACGCCAAAACAATTTTTGCGCTCTAAGCCTGTACAAGGAGATATTACAAATTGACTTTGACTTAAACTTGGGCTGCCAATGAACTGCTTCCTCATCATTAATTGGCCTTCAGTGAGCAGCTCAGCTTTACTCTTTTCTATCAAAGCTTCATGACCTGCTGTGAACGGGTATACAGTACCATCTATCCTTGCATTTTCTTCAGTATATAGGCCATACCACCCTGCTGTAGCTTCACCTATGACACCATACTTGCGGCCTTTTCCTCGAACGCCCGCGCTATCGTTACTCTCTGAACTACCTTTCACGCCATCGTTAAATGCACTTAACCCCCTAACACCGTCTCTAGATTCACTATAACCAATAACGCCATAACCATCAGACGATTTGAATAAGCCAGCACCACTGTCTCTAAAGCCTCTAAAGTCAGTCACTCGAAAATCTGAGAAGATCCTTCCCACACTGGGAATATCAATCGCACCTCGTACCGTGCTGATGTAATTACTGTGTACATGCTCGGCGGTGACAGTCCCTGAAACCAACATACTACCGTCAATAAATGCTTCTATAGCGTGCCAACTCCCAGAGCGATATTCATAGGCAATACCACCTGAGGTGATGTACACATCCTTTGGCACCGGATACCGACCCGTATCCGCTTTAAAATTGACATTGCTTGCACTTGAACGCGTCCCCCTTACAAAGGCTGAACCTGCTGTTCCGGCATCTCCTTTTTGTCCTTGTGGACCCCTCTGACCTTGCGGACCCTGAGGGCCCTGCTTGCCATTGCTACCATCCTTGCCATTGCTACCATCTCTGCCATTGCTACCATCTCTGCCATTGCTACCATCACGCCCATCAGTTCCTCTGAGCTGTTCTTTATCATAAATATCACTGCCACCAATACGTAATTTTCTAGCAACTATTTCACCATCAAAGACATACCTACTATCAGTATTACTCCAATAAACACTCGGTTGACCATTAGTGTTGAGTAACCGCATAGAATCAGCCATCAAGTCGATTCTCGATACCCCATTACCACCGCTAATATTAATCCCAGTTACGCGGTTATTATGGTCAACACCTAAAAATGCTCTGGCATTTAGCTGACCTAAACTGTTATTGTGCGCTTGCAAAGTCAGTTTTGCATTTGCAACTCCAGTTTCAGCGTTTGAAACGCGTGAGGTCAATTGATTCAGTGCAGTAGCGTTGCCGTGCGCATCGGAGTCAACACGATTGACATGATCTGCAATAGCCGCAAGTCCCTTGTCTTCATCGTTGATAGCCACTCTAATTTGCGCAATCGCTTGATGATTACCATCCACATTAGCCGACACTTGCTCAATACGTTCAATATTGGCACTGACGTTTTCATTAACGCGAGCAGACAACTCGTTAATTGAAGAACTAATCGCACTGTCTGTTTGCGCTGAAGTATAAAAGCTACTGGTTAAGTAAGCTTCGTTTTGCGCTATCTTTGATGACAATTGCTGTTCAGAAAACGCTATTGCTTGGCGCGTATCCACCTTGGTCATGTAATTTTGACTCAACGTAGCTTGATTGTTATCAACTTTGGCTTCAAGCTCCTGAACTGAAGCTGCTATCGCAGAGTCGGTGTTTGCCTTGGTGTAATACCCTGTTGTTAGAGTAGAAAAATTATCATTTACTTTGCTTTCTAGTGAGTTAAATGAGGTAACGATTGCCTCATCAGTCTGCACTTTAGTCAAGTAATGCTGTTTTAAGTGAGCATGATTTTCATCTACTTTGGCATCCAATTGTAAGGTTTTAAACGCTGTCGCCTGCTCGTTATCGGCAACAACTATCGAAAGGTCATCTATTGATACTTTATTGCTCTCATAGCTTTGTTCAAGATCGACAGTTTTGATTAATGTATAATTAAAGTCCTCTTCTTGATTGATCACATCATCAAGTACAGAATTAACCAATGCATCAACACCTTCGATTTCTTCTGCCACTTGGGACTGCAAGTTAGATAAATCTAACCTGACAGCATCTAAATCAGGCTTTTCTACTCCCAGCCCTGATGAAGAAAAGCTTTGATAGCTAGTTAGCTTGTCATCATAATCTGCTTGCAACATTAATGAACTAGTATTTTCACCAATCACTGAGAGGTTAATACTGTTCGGTTCTAGGTCAGCGTCATCACCTGTTTCTTCAAGCGACAAACTGCCAGTAACTTCGTCCAACTGAATTGCAAATGATTTACTGGCTACTAACTCATCAACATAATAAACAGAGTACACAGCGCTAAGAGCTAACGTACTAGGCTGCCAATTACCTGGCTTGCCAGTCCAATGAGGTGACTGAGATAGCGTAAACTCGCCTTGGTAGTTTGGGCTAGGTAAACCAATGCCATACTCTACAAAAACATCATGTGCGTTTCTTGTGGTAACTAGCGTTTCTACCCATTGTGACACCCCTGCCGCATTAATTGTACGGCACTTAAACAAATAGGTATTTTCAGGTTTAAGACCGGTGTAGGTATAGACCTGCGACTTAACTATGTTTCTTGCTTTTTGGCTATCCACTTCGCCAAAAAACTGCCATTCAAAGGTAGTCCCCAGACCTGCCCCTTCAATCGACGCACTTAACGTAACACTATCATGGTTAAGTTCATCTACCGTTACACTCGGCTCACTAGGCACTGCCAACGTAAAAGACAAGGTCGCTGCGCTACTACGATAGCCAAGCAAATTAACCGCATATACACTAACTTCGTACTCACCTGCATCCAGCGCTAAAGAAATAGACTGCAGTGTGGTATCGCCTGATTTTATGACCTTATTTTCTCTTCGAACTTGGTATTCAAAGTCACTAAGCGGCGATTGCCATTGCACCTTTAATTTGTTGTCTGTGCCCACACTTGCTTGCAATCCAGTTGGTGGGTTTGGTTTGCGCGAATTATAGGTAGAGTCGGGAATTATCGGTTGTGACTTGCTCGGTAGCCAAGAGTAGTGACTGGGCTGGTGTTCAACCATACTCAGGTCCACTTCACCGTTGCCAGTAAGCACTATATCAGTTAATACAAACGGCTTTTGATCAAAGCCCAGCGCTTGGTCACTAACTCGAACAATATCACCTATGGCAAGTAAAGCGGCGTCATCACGGGCGGTAAATTTAATACTTAGTTGTTCACGGCTTTTACGGGCAATAAACTCAGCTAAACGCTTGGCTTCATAAAAGTTATTAAGTGTTTCAATTTTAATTTTTTTATTTAGCTTTATGCCGTTATCTTCCGCTCGCCACTGACCCTCTATCTCACTATTTTTTTCAGGGAATACTGCATCTTGAAGCTTTCCATTGCGTTCAACATCATAATATTGCACCGTTACTTGGTTAAAGCGGTCTTTTTTAGAGGCGTCGTTAACGTCAATATCACTAACAATGGTTTGCGCATTCGCTTGCCATGCCACAGGGGCTTTATCAGTATCTATAACCAGTGTAAGTTTACCGTTAACCACAGGCAAGCTTGCACGCATTGCCGCCAGTAGCATTTCACAATTAGCTTTAATCGATTTACCAGTATCTAAACGCACATTAGAGGTATAAAGCGGTATCATCCCCCCGCCTTCATGGCTCTGTACTTGCAAGTCACACATAGTGGCTGCACGTTTAAAGCTGGCTATATCTAGGTCAGATTTATCTAACCCTTTACCATAGTAATCGTTCGTTAAATAATCGTATAGCTGCAAGGCAGGGTTTGAGCTTGAATTACTATTCCTTTGCCTGCGAACATCATAAATACTCGGTTGTACAATATCGGCTGTTACATTTGGTCTGGCACCAAAAAGAGGATCTTTTGCTCCCTTTTCTAATCGCACATAACTGTATAATAACCCTTCTGGGTGATTAAAGTGAGGTATCCAGCCGCTGCCATTGAGATACGTTCTATCACACACAGTGCCATCATAGTGTGATGCATGAGCCCAACGGCCACCGTCTTTAGCATCAAACTTACTAGAAGTTATTGGTTCATCATCAATATATAGCGTTTTTACTAATGCGCCGTTAGATTCTCCCCATACAATAATTAAGTGCAGTAAGTCATTTTTTGTATCGTCCGAGTCAACATCATTAGTAGCACGATAAATAATTGTACCGCCAGTACGTTGAACTGAACCATAAATGACAGGAATACTGGCGTCTGTTGCTGGAGCAGTAAAATCAACACCTTGGACTGAATTTGCTTGTTTTAGCTCAGGCTCTAAATCAATGCCCACCAACTTAAATACTTTATTAAAAAATCCGCTTAAAAATCCCATAATGATTAAGGCCTCTGATGCTCATTATTATTGTTGTTATCCCGATAATAATCATATTCAGGCTCTGGCTTAGCTTCTTTTGAGCGCACCGTGCCATTACCCTCTTTGCCCCAAGGCACCGAATCATCCAAAAATGGCGTATGCTCAAACGGGTCTGTATCAGGGTAGAATTTTTGATGGCTTGCAGTATTAGTTTGTCTACCTGCGGACTTTTCAAAGTCGGCCCAAATAGAGCTCACGGTAAAGCTTAACGAGCCTGATGAATTCATATTCATTTTGGCTATCAAGCCTTTGTATAAAGACATAATACCTACGGGGCCTGCTGCACCAATTATCATCTTTGACAGCTCAACGTTACGATTCATCCACTTTTCATTTAAACCCAGTGCAATCACGGCGGGGTCTAGTGCATTAAAATTGAGCTTTAAATCACCAATACGAATACCACTACTGTGCTTTAGCGAGCTGAAGCTTTTAAACATGCCAGCAAGGTAAATTTGACCGTTATGACTTACATCTTCGTCAGCATCCGTCATATATATTTTTCCCCAATCAAACTCAATGTCTAACAGGTGACAAAATTGATAATTGCCTGCCAATGTTTGTGCTAAAGCAGTTGTCATGACGGTATTACCTCCACCAGCTCAACACTGACCGGGATTGGACGGCCTGCCGAAATAGACATTTCGGTGTCATCATCATCGCTATAAACTAAAAACTGCACCTGTTCGCCACTGCTTAGTTGTGTATTACCACTCACATTGCTTTTTAATTTGGGGTAAAAGTGCACAATGTCGGCATCATGGTTGTAACCCGTCACCTGATAAACTTTGTCGTGACCGGCAAATTGAATAAAGTCGCCTGCGGCAAACGCATTGCCCTCTCCTTTTGCACTTACACGAATACGCACCGAGCTTTCACCTGTTAGCAATGACTCTGCAATATAGGTGAGCTTGGCACTGCCAACTGCGGGTAATGGATTAGGCAAATAAGTTTTTTCAAATACGCCATCAAGGCTGGCTATTTGTACGTAAGCCGCCATAGCCTCTTGATAAGGCAGTGGCGTTGTTGTTAACTTAATTCGCCACCGTTGTGGTTGGCCGAGTTGGCGTACTTGACGGGTAAAGCTGTATTTATTTTTGGTGACAAGGCTTTTTGTCTCTGACGAAATTTTGGCCTTAGCGATTTGTGTTAATGCGGTTAATCCCATTCTCCGGACTCCATTGCATAACGTACATCTTGCATAATTTTGGCACGTTCGCGCTTCATCACTTGCGCAACGCCCTGTTGATCATTGGCATTGATGACGTAGTTAAATTTGACTGATTTATCGATGTTTTGTGGGGTAGATTCTGCCCCCGAATTTGCCGCACTTAGTCCTGCTGTGGTACGACGACTGGTGACATTCACAGGGCCTGAAATAAGCTCAGGGCCATACTCGCCTACAAGGCCTATTTTACCTGCGGGAATTAAGCCGCCATGGTCATAAGCGCCTGAGTAGTTGGTAGATTTAATGGCCTGTACATTTGCCATACCTGCAGAAACCGCCGCTGCTGCCGCCGCAATACCCAATGCAGGGCCAACATAAGGAATACCAGCAAGTGAAGAGTAGGCATTAGTTGCCGATTCATAGGTTTTAATGGTGGTTTGTGCAATGGCTGCCGCTTTTGCCGCTTTAGATTGTTTACCACCAAAACTGGCTGCAACGTTGGCAACCCCTCCAAAAAAGTCAGATGCTTGGTTTAATCTTTGTGATTGCTGATCTCGCTCTATATCAGCAAGCGCTTTGTTTTTTTGCTTAGTTTGTTCAACTTCAACCTGTTTTTGTTGCTCTGTAAATGTTTGTGTGGCAGCAAGCTTTTCAGCATTTTTTTCCTCTTGTTGAAGAGCGTCATCTTCTGTTTGCTCAGCACTGCCTTCATCTTCCTCACTGTCGCCTTGTTCACCAAATATATCCGTGAGCAGGCCTTTACCTGATTCAAAAACCTCAACCGTTGCACTGATTGCTTCTTCAACATTGTCAGGATTGCTTAAGTCAGCTGAAAAAGCGTCTCCTACGCTTTGCATCTGAGACATAAAACCTGTTGCGCCCGCCAGCAAGCTCTCATGTTGCTGTTGCTGCTGCTCAATCAGTAAATTCTTTCGCTGTTGCGCTTGTTTAATTTCAACTTCAGTTTGCTTAACTTGCTTATCTTCAGCAACTTTTATTGGGTCGCTTATAACAGGCTTTTTCAGCCCTATTTCATCGTTGGTTTTAGCGTTTTTAAAGGCTTTTTGCCGTGCTTCATTGGCTTTGTCATGCTCTTCACGTAATTGCTTTACCTTAGCTATTTGAGCATCAACAGCAGAAATTGATGCATCTCTTTCTTGCTCAATCAGTTTTATGCTTTGCTCTTTTGATTTGGCAATTGCGCTGTGTTGTTCATCAAAAAATGCGCTGCTGGCTTTCGCCTTCGCCTGCCCTTGTGCTACTACATTCGCTGATGCCGCGTCATAATTAAAGGTATCGCCATCAAAAGGGTTTAGTAAATCAAGTAACTCTTTACCGACAACCCCCGCTTTAGACAACATCAGGTCAAACTGTGCAAGCAGTTGCTGTTTAAATTGGCTAGCGTACAAATTTGCCGATGCTGGTAAGTAGCTCAGGTGGAGCAGTAAGGTATCGACCATCTGCCCTGCATTTGCTGGCAAATGCAGTAATGCCGAGCTAATCCAATCTAACGAATCACCGAGGTTTTCTTGTAACCAATTAAATGCTTTTATCACTGACTGAGTAGCAAGCTTGGCAAATTCGTCAAATTTGAAGGCGTGTGCAATTGTGCTGAGGTAGCCAACTAGCTCACCAGAGGCCAGCATTTCGTTAAACTCACCCAGCGCTAACGTTGCAACTGAAATAGAACCTTTAATTACATCGCCAACGCCCGCATCGCCAATGTTTAAAAACAGCTCATCCCACTGCGACCCAAATTGCTGTATTTTGCCGTCCATGGTGTCCATTTCTTTGGCCATGGCACCGGCAAAATTGTTTTGCCCTAACTGGGTAAGGTAGCCTTGAATGCTCTCACTGTTATCTTTTATGTTGGTGGTAATGCCATTGTAAGTCAGCGTTAGCATGTCACCATTTTTAGCGGCTGTTACACCCAGATCAGCAAACGCCGATTTCTGTACATTCGCCTGATTAGACGTAGCATTAATAACAGCATTCGACACATCTTCTAGTGTCATACCCAGCGTGCTGGCAATATCTCCATAAGCCGTCATGGCTTTTTGCGTAGGCGTTAATCCATTGTTATACAACGCCATAAATGAGTTTGTTGTTTGCTCAATACTATGTGGCGTGTCTTGCGCTATTTCTTTGAGGTTGGCAAATATTGCTTTGCTCTTTTGTGAGCTGGCACCAATAGTGTTAATGCGTGCTTCGAGGGTTTCAAACTCCCTGCTCACTCTAATCACTTCACCGCCCACAGCGGCAGCGGCACCCGCAACAACCGTAACCGCTCCAGCAACTTTGCCTAACCCTTTGCCCGCGGCACTTGCCAGCTTAGCTAACTTACCGCCCCTTTTTTTAGGTTTGGTGCTGTTATCAAAACCTTCCGATGCCTGTGACGGTGCATTTAACACCGAGTTAAAGCCACCACCCGCCTTTGCGCTTTTGTTAAATTGAGTTTCTAGTTGGGCCAGCTTATTGGTGGCTGAATGGGACTTTTGCTCAAGTGACGAGAGCGACTCGTTAATATTTGAGCTAAACCCAGCGATAGATTTGCCAGACTTTTGTAATTGCCCAGCAAGTCGAATAAAAGTCTTACCCGAACCATCAACATTTTTTTTAAGTCCGGTAAATGTTTTACCTGACGCTTTAATTTCTTTAGCAAAACCTGCTGATGCTTTACCTGCCAACTGCAAGCCTTTTATAAAACTTGCTACAGATTTTTTCGTTGCATCAATATCATCAGCAAGTTGCGCACTGGCTTTGGCGGTTTTTTTAAATTGATCTTCGAGTTTTGAAAGTTCACGCGTTGCGCTAGTAGATTCTTTAATTAACAACGAAAGGGAAAGCTCAGCGTTAGTTGCCATGCATAACACTCCAATAAATTCGGTCTATTGAGCGCAAAAGATCGACCTCCCAGGAGCGGAGGTGTTTGCGCGTTAAGGACGACCAGTGGTGGATTTCGGTAAAATTGAGTGGTTTGTCGCTTTTGAGCTCTAAATACCAGTGCCATAAATAAGCAAGTTCGTCTGGCAGAGCAACTTGCTCTGCCAGCTCGCTTGGCTTATGGCCCGTGGTTTTGAAAACCTGTATGAGCGCTTGTTTACGGGTTAAGCGTGCGCCTTTGGGTACAGTATTTAGTTGGAACTCGCTTTTGGCGTAGTCGGCAAATTGCTCAACCCGTTGGCGAAAAAAAGTGCGCGCTTTGCGGCCACCTTATCAATTTGCTCACAAATTTGCGGTGCTTGGTGTAAAAACTTTTTCACCGCATCTAGTTCGCACAGCTCATCAAAAGACCAATCGGCAACCAAGGCTGCAATTAAGCCTAAGCGCTCATCTGCAAAGGCCTCACTGCGTTTAGCTTCATCTTCAATAGCTGCAAACGACATAGCATTGCGTTTAGCTTGTGTTTCGGCGTCTCTAAAAGCATCGGAGTCAATACCGCGCACCACAATGTAATGCTCAGACTCAGAGCCATCAGGTAATGTTAGAGGGATTTTAATGCCTTCGTTGGCTTTTTCGCGAGTAAAAAAATCTTCCATCATGCTCATGCTACTGCTTTCCTTTCAATAATTAAGTTAGTGCCATCGGTTTGTGATAACAGGCCTTGAAACGGCAGTGACACAATAATTGCACCGGTGCCTTCAACGTCAGGTTGACCCCCTGTGTATTTCAAATTTGGTACTTTAACTAAGTACTGATTACCTTGTGGGTCGGTCATTGAGAAGCTGATATTTGACTGCTCACCATTAAAGAACTTTTCAAGCAACGCGTGGTTTTCAAAGTACACGCCAAGAGTGCCTGTTAGGTTAGATAGGCCAATTGATGGGCGAATGGTTTCGCTTGAGCCAATCACAAAGCGCGGTTCAATGCCGTTTTCAAGGGTAAAGCCAAGCTCTGTGGCAATGGCTAGGTTTTCGCCGCCTTCGGTTACTTGACCATTAAACGTGTCTACTGCTGGAATTGCTGCAGTTGCTTGCAATGTAGCACCTGCTGGCAACTCACTTAATGCTTCAACCGATTTACCAACGGCGCTAAATGTTGCCGTGGTTACGCCTTCAGTGCCCAATTGAATATTAATATTGTTAAGCTCAATACCACGATATAACTGATAAGGCTTATCGGCGGCTGATAAAGTAGTAAAGTGGCGTAAAATACTAAAGCTACGACGCTTGGTGCCGCTTTTAAGAGTATCAGCTTCCCACTGGCCACACACTGAGGCAGCGAGCAACATATCAATGGCCTGCCATTGTAGCTCAGCCTTAATATCGCCACCTACTTGCTGCGTGCCATCTCTAAAGTCTGAAATTTGACGGTCGCTACGAATGGTATTTGATTGGCTGGTGTTTTTAGTTAGGCCCAAAGTCGTGCCTGTAATTGGCACTTCAATAAACTGTGCTGAAGCAGGCGTAACGCCATATTCTGTTTCTTCTACTAAGTAGAACTTATGTGAGGTTGATTGAGACATAGTGATTCCTGAAAAATAGTTGCAAGCGCCACGCGCTTTGATGGAGTGTTAAAAACCAGTGTGAGAAGCAATTAAGCCTGTGTGCTTACTTCTCTAATGATGCAGAAAGTCTAACAATAAATAGGTACAAAAAACGGTCAACTTTGACCGCTTTGAGATTTATAAAAACAAGCAAGAACAAAAACGATCTGCTTTGTTGGATAAAAGGGTAATGTATTAAGTTTTAAGATTCGTGATGACTCTAGTCACAGAAAAGTTGCTGCGACTCACTATATAGCTTGAAAATAGTCAACTAACCTGAGACCTGAACTCTTGATAATGGGTAATGGATAATGAACAACGGATATAAAAGTATATTTAAAATCATATTATTACCCCATACAGCTCCGTAATTTTGGGACAGTTCAAGGCGAGCTCAGGTTAGTTACTCACGAGACCCAGCGGTAACATGGTGTGATGGCAAAATGCTTTTACTGCATTGCCGTTTAGATCAAATTTAATGTCTTCGCCGTTAACTAGAGGAATCATTTGGTCATCTCCCCACGATGTAGGCTCGTAAGGAAATAAATATTCATTCCTATCTAGCCCTTTAACGCCAATTCGGCCATTTGGCTTTTTAACCCAAACATCGGCATTCCAACTAACCGTTGATGGCGTTTTGCAGTACCAATATTGGCCATCCATCGCAGTGGTGCCCGCATTATGATTAACACGATATACTTTGCCCTCAACCATATCAATGGTCAGGTTAGTTGCATCAACCTCGACGATTTCTGGTTGATCAAACTTGAGTTCATTACCATTAAACTGCAAATAATACAGGCCATTTTTGGCTGTTATTGAGTAAAGCGCCTTACAACCAATGTTGCCTAATTCACCTCCTAAATGGGGTAATACCTCATGCTCAGGTGCTTCATCTTGAACAAACTTTCCATTGATATAGTTCACTTTAGTCACTGGCACAAAAGCATTAGTCGCATACGTAATTGAGGTTGGGACTTTAGTGATTAAACTTGTTTGCAAGCTTGCACCCAATGACTGGCGCGCATCGTTACCGCACCAAACCTTAGCAACGTCTGATGCTATCGCACCTAGATTTTCTGGTTGTGTGAAGCCCGCTTTAGTTTCGTAGAAATACAAAACAACATTATCTTGAGCAAACACCGTTGGATGTGAAATCGTATTACTACTTGTAACAAGGTTCATAGCCTTAACACTGGCAGCCCACTGCTGCCCATCGTAATAATTTACTAAATCATTAGCACCTGTAGCTACCTTACGATTCAGCGCAAAGCGCTCACCAGAGCCATCAGGGATATGGTTTGGGTTCCATTGGCCAACGACACCATCTGGGAATGTTGCTGCGATATTTTCAGGCGTGCCGATAATATCGACCCAAGGGAGTGAGTCAAATTCAGCATCGATTTCATCTGCTTTAATCACATAAACATCGATATCAGTTCCTATCGGAAAAAACTCATCAATCTGCTGTCTAACTGACTCTCTTACTGAAGTAATTGTTTTTCCATTAATATCATCCTCAATCCAAGGCAAGAAATAATGCTGATTTTCTCCATATGAAAAGTGCACAATACTTGCTGACAAAAATGACCTACCATTACTGCCAACATAGTATACCCAATCACCGATAGGCTTATCTGCACCTGTTTTATAACCATTAAAACTGCTACCATTGTTACCGAATGTTGAGTTAGAAACTTCAAAAGACAAACGCCATAATGAAGGGTTATAAGTGCTGTGAGCTGCATAGACCGTATCACTTCGCTTAGTAAAAGAACCGGCCTTTTTAATGCGAGTAAAAGGTACTTTCCCCTTACCACGCAAAGCACCTGCAACGGCCTTGTGCATGGTATCTTCGCGTAGCTGATTTACATCGAGTTTATTAGCATTTAAACGTAAATCTTCAACTTGGCCTGCGTAGATAGCATCGTGGTATTTGTAGCTGCTCGGTTGACCACTTTGAGCAGAAGCAATTTTTCCATAACTGGTATGTCTGCCAATACGTGATGGGCTTGGCAGCTCAAAACACCCTGCTTTACTTGCATAATAATTATCAGGCAAACTATTCCAATGAAAATTAGCAACATTAGTTTGGGTAAATTGCGCCGTGCCCATTGGGTTATAAACGGGGTGATAGGCACCTTGATTTAAGCGTTGAACGAGGGCGATTGGCAGTGCTAATGGCTTTGTATCTGAATGACTATAACGCCCCATAGTCGTTCCTTCGCCTTCTGCAACACCTTTGTCAGATTTCGTCGAGCTGGTCTGGGCATGATCTTTCATCACAAATACAGTGCGCGTAACACTTTCACTAGAGCCTTGTACAAATGATATACGGTTGCGTCCAGAAATTGCCCACTCGGTTGTTACCTCATGCACAGACGGAAGAAGTTCATTCCACTGATCACCATAACCCTCAACAACGCGCACCCGATAGCGCACTTGTATCAGCTTATTAGCTTTAGAGTCATAATAAATATTGTGTTCTGGGTTACTTAACAATACGGTCTTTTGCTCATCCGTGAGTGTTGACCACTTAACCCCATAACCTTTGGTGTTTTCATCCCACTCACCAAATGCTGAGTAGCCTTGTGCCACAAGGTTGTTAAGTAGTGAAATACCTTGATAGCTGCTTGCGCCGTATTGCACATTACCCAGCGGGTAAACCACATCCTTTTCACCGATGTCTTCATGCCATGACTCTAAAAACACGAGGTCTTTACGTGAAGTGATGACTTTATTGGTGTCAGTCTCTGATGCAAACGCCACTTCGGCATTACTGTGCTGAGTAACTGTGCCAGTTGCTGAATCGTAGGTTTTAGTGCCGTCAGGGGCGGGTGGGAAAAGAACCAAGTTAGCTTGATATGAGGTACTTGCGTTAATTCCGACATAATCTAATTCAACGCTAACGCCATCAATAACGAGCAAAGGCGCGGGGGTCTTACTTGTGCCAATTGCGTTAGCGTTGACATGAAGCCCAGATCCTAAGTTAATACGATTTGAGCCCGTAACTTCAGTTGATATACCTTCATTTATATTTTCCCAGCCATTGCGATTCTTACCCCACTCAACAAACCCTGAACCCGCATATTGCTGTTTGCGCTGCTCTCGTAGTGCATCAAATTGCACTTTTAACATGGCTGGCATCCACGGTTTTATGGCATCATCCATACGTGTTTTGATTTGCTCGTTTACTTGCGCTGCATCACTTTGCACTTTATTAAGCGTGCTGGTTGTAGCTGCACTCATGTCTGACTTTGCATCAGTCACAGCCTGCTCAATACGTGAAACTTGTGTTTGTACTGCATTGGTCAATGCATTGCTTTTTTGCGCCAGTTCAGCATTGGTGGTATTTAATGCCTGAATTTGCGCTTCAATTGTGCTCATTATAACACTCCCTTTTGGGCTAATTCGTTGTAAAGGTTGACGATGGTTAGGTTGGTTTCTAGCTGCGAGATTAATGTTTTGGTTTGCACCTCAGTCATATGTAAAAACACATCATCGTAGTACAGCCGTAAATCACCGTCGTGGGTCACGGTAATTGCATCATGGGGCGCGGCACTCAATAATAAGTCAAAGCCTTGCACAACGGTTGCCATTGGCGTGAGATAAAACAGCACATTGGTTGGATGGGACCAAACAGCAAACAAGGTGCCGTCTGATAAGAAAAACCCCACCTCTTTTACGGAAAAACTGCTATCACTGGTAAATTTGCCTGAAACACGAAACTGGCCGTTATTAAAGTCAGTTGCGTCTCCTGTTGGCACACGGTTAAGTTCGTTTTGTAACTGCGTTTGGGTTCGCTCGGGTGTGTAGCCTTTATCACCGATGGCGATATGACTTAAATGCACACTCAAGCCCTTCTCTTTGGCATTAACGGCCGCATTTAGGCCTGCCTGAGTAATAATTGGCTGATAGGTACTCATAAAAGTTCCATTGTTAAAGTTTGAAATGTGGTGCAGCCCGATACACTGTTTAGCTTTACGGAACTTGCATCAAATTGAATGTCGCTGCGCTGCTCAAACGAGTTATGTTGAATATCGAGTTGGCTCATCACGCTTTGGATGTGCACAATCACCTGATCAAAATTACCGTCGGCTATTTGCTGCAAAGGTTTAGATGACAGCGCTATATGATTCGTTACACTATGTACATACACTTTAGTACTATCAAATAAGCCATCTGCATTTTGGCTAAGCTGATTTTTGCCTATTTGTGTGGCTTCACTCGCGCTTGAGAAATACAGCTGATTTTGTTGAATGTTGCCTATTTTAAAATCTATTTGTGTGCGTGCGGGTTTGGTGGCGGCAACCGCTCGCCATAACTGTGCTTGTAACTTGGGAGTTAAAAAACTATTCCCTTCAGTATTGAGGTTGTTTTTTGCCATTGCCAGTACAGTGGCTGTATGAGGCGCCCCACCTGTTTGCCACCACTCTTGTAACTGCAAATCAGCATCGAGTGCCTCAAGCGAATGCTTAAGCGCCCCCACGGTGCCTTTTATTCTATGATTTGGAACACTATGGGCAATCACCTGTCGTTGAATGTGCTCTGGCCAAGTGCTATCCCATGAATCAACACTTAACCCATGAGCAAGCCAAGGTAAAAAATGCGCAGGACACTGCCACGGATTCCACAGGTGCTTTAATGGCACTGGCACATTGTTAACCCGCGCCGCTGCATTAGACACCGAGTGTTCTAACTCGGTGCTGCTAACAGGTAATAATGGGTCGTATAAATTGGCGTCAGACATCGCGCTGCGCCTCAATATTAATGTTTATGCTTTGGCAATACGCCACTTCATTTTGGCCAACAAAAATATCACTTCGTGGGCTAAGTAATTCAACCCGCTGTACACCCGCACCATGTAACACCGAATATAAACCAGACAATGAAATATCATGACCGAACTTTCGGTGTTGCTGTAGCCAGTTTTTACATGCAGTTTTAATACATTGGTAAATCTCAGCGCTATCTAAACCCGGATATAAATGCAATTTGGCATCAATCGCAAATGCTTTAACAACGGGTTTAAGTAAGTTGACTCTGTCGGTAAGCGGCCTAATATTGTCTTGATTTAAGTAGCTGTTAACTTCATCAAATACGTCTCTGGATGGCGTGCCATCACCTTCGTCGCTCAGTAAAGTAATTGCCACATCCCCCGGCATGGGGTGTTCAAGCCCTGCGTTGTAGGTGTTTGTCAACAACATGGTATTAGCTGGCATGCTTTCTATAAGCGGCGCTGACGGGTGTTGCATTACAAACTCGGGCGCTTCAATAAATACATCTTGAATATGACCAGACGCTTTAAAGCAATGAAAAGCATAAGCGCCTTCTGGCCCTGCGGTACTAAAGCCCTCTAATGCCAGTTGAATACGAGTTCGAAAACGTTCATCACTTTCTAATTGCGGTTCAGTGTTATGTTCATCATTGTACTCAGTATTTATCAAGGCACGCGTGACCCCAAAGCGTTCGCCTAAAAAATCCAACTCTTCACTGGTTGCTTTGGCAAGCAACACGGCCTCTGCGCCTTCATTAATGCGCTGACGAATAAGTAACTCTCGATAAGCAAATGTTTCAATCAGTTTTATAACCGGATCGCTGGCGTAATTAAGCAGCGCGTTTGGAAATCGCGTTTTAAAATCATCAAATATGGCTGTTTTTATTTCATCGAAGCTCAGCGCTTCGATAAGCTCAGGTGTAGGCAATTGGTTTAGGTCGATGGCACTAAAATTGGTTAAGCTCATAAGTGCTCCAACTATCAGGCGCTATAAGCTGCCCGTGTTTTTTTATCAGGAATAAAACAAAAAAAAGCAGGAGACCAAAGGCCTCCTGCTTTAATTGCTTGCTTAAGTCTTTAAAATTAAGCTTGTTTAAGTACTTGGCTCACACCTGTGGCGCGCTGATAGATTTCATCCAGCACGGGGGCTTGCCCTTTTACTTGGTACGGAAACTCTAGCGTGCCATCAGTCACTTGCTGCTCAATGCCGCCAATGGCCGCTTTTAATGACGCAGTTGAAGCGCGCATTTCGGCCAAACTTTGTGCTTGGCTTAGTTTGTTGATAAAACCACTTAGCTCGTTGAGTAAAATATGAGTGGTGTCTGAGGTAGTGCCCAGTAACGAGTCACTGTCGGCCACTTTTTGATTGATGATGTTTCTTTGCACTTGCCTATACTGCTTTTCTAAAATTGCTGCTTGCTGCTGCTCTGGTAGCATTGTAGCTATATTTGTTTCCATAACGACTCTCCTTATAAAGTTTCTTGTTCTGAGCGAATTATTTCTATATCGCCATGTTTATACAGGCGGCCATTACCAACATTCATTGTATCTACAGAAATTGTGAGGTAGTACTGATTCGAAAAGCTTAAGCGGCCATAAATATAACCATCAGAACCTTTGTAAACATGTGGAGCGTGAGTACCAACAGCATCGATGTTTATGACGTCGTTGACAACCTTATAGCAATAGCCAACCATAGTCGCATCTACCACCTTTCCCTCTCCATATGCATAGCCCTTTACTTGAAAATGGAACATTGCATGGTCCGAATCAGCATTAAAAGGCAACTTGAAATGTAGATGTATTGCTCCAGTATCATTGGTAAAGAAGCGCGCAACATTAATGGCTCGAGACCCATAACCACCATCCCCAATGATAGATAGCTGGTCTAACTTACTGTCTACTTTACTATTGGTGCTTGTTATTAGTGAGTCTACTTCTGCTGATTTACCAGCAACCGTCGCATCAATATTTTGAATTTTATTATCTACTACTGTTGTGAGGTCATTTGAGGCCTCGATTAACTTGGCAATATCTTGTTCTAAAGCCATTGTGTTCTCCAACTAATGGTTTGCCATACTGCGAAATTGGCAGGGTTAAAATAAAAAAGCCCGCAGTAAAGCACGACACTACTCATATAAGAGATCCTGACCTGCGTCAGGAAGACAAAAAGACGTACGTTAAGCACATATCGTCATCCTGAATTTATTTCAGGATCATGTCAGAATCTCATACGGTAGGTGTTGCGCTAAAAAGCGGGCTTGTTTGAGTTTAAAAAGGTTTATTGGGGTTTTGCATACGTATCTTTAATTGCATTTCTTTGTGCCAACCATGATTCTTTCGCTGTGGTTGCTTCACTTGACTGCTCACCAAATTCAGTGACTGCGGCCATATAGTCAAAGAATAAGTAATCACTTTCTTTGCTATAAGACACGCGTCTCAGCGCTTGTACTTCTTGCTCATGATAAATCAGTTCAAAGTCATCGTTGGAAACACCCGCCTCTTGAGCTATATGTGTGGCATGAGCCGCATCTTTAATGCCACCAGCAAAAATTGCTTGCGTTGAAATTTGTTTTAAAACCGCCATGATTATACTCCTTCATCAATTGTTGGTGCTTCATGAGAATAAGGGTGACCAACACTGTCGGCCCAAATCATATTCTCGCCATGGTCGCCCGTGCCAACGTATGGTAGAGCAATAGCCACTTTCATTTTACCTAAGCCTCTGAAAACTGGTTGGTGGCACCCTCCCCACCCTTGGCGAGTTGCATGTTTGTATTGCCAACCCTTACCTACATCACTCGAATCTACCCGAATATCCGCTGAACGATTTTGTGAAGGATAAAATGCTAAACTGCCAGATTGCTCTAGTACATTAACCCAACAACTTGCTTGCGTTAGGAATTCACCTTTACTCCAACCTGTAAAGCTAGGGCAACCTTGGGTTAACAAAAAGAGTGACCCTCTATCTTCATCTGTGGTTCTACCCTTAGTTAGTTCAATATCAAAGAGTAAAACCTTAAAATTACTTCCAGAATAAGTGTCATTAGCAGAGCGGTAACTACCCAGCGCACGGTGAAACTCACTATTGGGAGCAAGACCCTGATCAGCCAGCATTTTATTATTAAGTTTAGTAACGGTTGAGTTACCTTCCGTTCCACCATAATAATAACAGCTCCAAGGCGCTGCATGTGATTGCATCACATCAACCGCAGTACCCTCCTCATGACCAGAGTTTATTTTTGAAAAATACTTTGTATCAGACAAGTTATTAGGAGCCAGTGGTAATGCTTTTTGAAAGCTGGCAATTTTTGCATCTACAGCTTGCTCTTTTGCCGCTAACCTGTTGTCTACTTCCTGCTCTTTTTGCGCTAAGGTTGAAGTAATATCTTGAATTTTATTATCTACAATCGTTGTCAGGTCTTCAGCCTTACCCACTAAAGTAGCAATATCTTGTTCTAAAGCCATGTTTGTTCCTTTTAATATTCAAATACAAAAAAGCCCACAAAATGCGGGCTTTACGGAGTATGCGTTGAACGTAATTTTATGATGTATATCAAAAGTTAGGTTTGGAGTATCTCACTTGTATGGCTTTGCGTGCATTCAACCACTTTGCTTTCACAAACAAAGTGCGTTCATGTTGCTCACCATACTCTGCCACCAAAGCAAGGTACTTAAATGCTAATCCATCAGCTTCTCGCTGATAGGCATAACTTCGAGCATCATCACACTGCGCTTGCTCAATTTCAGCCTTTGCTTGATGAAGTACCTCACTGGCATCTTGTGCCAAAATAGACGTCTTTTTGTATGACATGATTTTCCTGTTCTCTAGCTATTTGATATAAATATTTGTTCTACAATACACCCGCATCCATCAAAGCAAATTTTTGCTTTAGATGACGGGCCATGTTACCGATTTGTGCTGCACCTAATTTGGCAAGCTCGGGGGCGATTAAAATGTTGAGGTTAACGCCTTGGTCAATCACGGTGATTGAGTCAGCGGGTACACCTGTTAGCACTAAGTCAAATGCCAAAAGCAAGTCAACTTCTGCAGATTTATAAGCGATGGGTTTATCAGGGTCTGAATAAACAGCAAATAAAGTGCCGTCTTCTAGGTAAAAGCCCACTTCGTTAACCCAAAAGTTATGATTAGTGTCGTCAATCACACTCATATGAATTTGCGCGTTGCCTTTGTCTTCGCCACTTGCGACAAAAATTCGATGTACTTCAGCTTGTAGCGCACTGCGGCTTTGATCAGGCGTGTAATTACCCGTCCCTAAGCCGATTTTGCTAATTTTGGCTTGAAAGCCATTTTTATCTGAATTAAATACCGCCTCCAATCCAGCGGTGGTAATGGTTGGCCGTAAGATTGTGCTCACTGCACTTACTCCTTTTTTATAAAAAATAAAAGCAGTTACACGGCATGCTTAGTAGCAAGTTACACCTTTGTTTGAGTGCCTTAAGGCTGTGTGTATGCATTAACCAGCAATATCTGTTGCCGCTGCGTAACTACTCGTTTGGGTGTAAATAAAAGCGTCCGACGCTATAACGCTTGTTACTAATATGACAACCCGCTGCAATACCCGATTGTAAGTAGTAGCAACCAGCAGGTAATTTTTGACTGTTTTGCATGTAAAAGCGCCCAACAGTGTGGCGCTGGTTATTAAAGTGCAAGCTAGTACTAAGCTGCGCTGTCAGTCGCCCTTGTACCGGGCGGGTAACGCCATGCTGGCGGTTTAAGCCATAACGCTTTTGACTGGCAACCGTTAACCCAGCGGTTATTTCATTAGGTGCGGCTTTAACTGGCACCGTATCATAGGTCATTCGACCCACTTGTAATGCGCTGCTGGTAGCACCAACCGTCAGTCCGGCGTCCATTTTTGCGCCCACTAAAAAGTCAAAATGCGCCCGTTGCGGTTTAGTCTGATTGGTTACCCTGTGTATGGCGTCGTACAATTCTAGATTTAGCACCACCTCTTGGCTGGTATAAGCTACGTCATTCGCCCACGCTATAAAAGTGAAAGTGTTTGGGTCTTTTTTATGAATTGGCACCAGAACAGCGTCATCTACCTCTTCAAACCATTCAAAAAACTTCATCACCACGCCCAATGATGACAGTGCCCGTTTAACTGATCCCACCGTGCCTTTGTGCTTGTGGATTGAGACGGAGTTTTGAATAAGCGCGCGCTTAGTCTCACTTGGCCACTGCTCGTCCCACTCATCAACTGATAGGCTCCATGCAAGCCATGGCAATAAATCTTCAGGGCACGTTTGTGGGTGCCAGTGCTTTGCGACATAGTCAGGTATTTGCTTTACAGGGCTAAAGTGCGTAGCACGTTCATAGGCTTGCTCAAACTGACTGCCGTTAGGTGGCAATAACGAGGTAAAATCAGCGTCTTTGTAAGTCTTGGACATAAGCTACCCCTGCAAATAATCAATGTTTATATCATCAGCAATAGCAGCTTCATCAAAACGACACATTATATCGTCTTGCGGTGCTGTTAATTTAACTTTGCGCACTCCAACCTGATGTAAAGTGTCGATAATACCTGAATGAGGTACTTCTTGCCCTAGTCGATAATGATCTCGAATAAACGTGGCTAATTTAGCGTTAATGTTTGCTGCTACTTGGTCTTTGTTTGCCAACTCACTTAAATATACTTGTGCATTAATGTCGTATTTTTTCGGCTCCACAAGATGTACCTGAACATAGTCAGTCAAGGGCCTAATATCTTCGTCATTTAGATGTTCATTCACCTTTTCAGCCACTTGTTGTGGCTCAGCGCCTTGCTCTGGCAATACTTTTACATCAACAAAGCCTGGTTTGCTCGAATACACATACACGTCTCTTACATCATTGGTTGCTGCCATGGTTTGATATTCGTAAGCCCCCATCGTGCCTGCCATGCTGTGGCTCTCAAGTGATAAAGGAATACGTTGGCGATACCTCTCGTCGCTTTCATTTACCGAGCGTTCAACACCAAACAGCACACCCAAATGGTCTAAATCTTTGCCTTGTGCATAAGCCACCATAACTGAACGCGCCGCATCATTAATACGTTGACGCAGCAGTAGCTCTCTGGTTGCTGCTATTTCAAGTAGCTTAGTGGCGGGGTCTGATGCCAATGAGGTGTACTCAGGTATTGCTTCAAGCAATGCATCATGCATTTGCTTATAAATGGTTTCATATTGTAAGTCTTCAATCACATCTGGCACCGCCAAGCGTGATAGCTCAATTGCATTGTTCACAGGTTTTTTCCTTAGTGCATAACTAGCTGCCGCACGATTGTTTGTCGCACAGAATGTGAGGTTTTCGTTGATGTTTAGTGGTAGTTTATGTTGGTTTAGTGGTGGCGCTATTACTGCTATTTACTCGCTGCGAAGATTGCTGCCAAGTAACGTATCCAGTTTTTTATCGATAGAATCTAAACGCTTTTCGATGCGTTTTTGATCTTCATTGCGGATCTGTTTTAAGTGATTCAATGCTTGCGAATTCGTGGTAATACGCTTGTCCAAATCACCTAAATACAGTATTCCTGATACCAGTAATGTAACTGTAGTAATGATGTGGGCTAAATTGAGTTCCTTCTTCATTTGCCAATGCTCTGGTTGACTCACTTAGCAACCCCCTTCACTTTTTCAATGGTTCTCAACCCCGCAAGCCCTAGCATACCTAACGTCAACTCTAACATGACATCCAATGGTAGTTCTGGCGCGCCTACTTCTGGCCATAGCCATTGTAAAATAGGGTTGATCACGAATGAGAATAAAAAACCCAAGCCACATACCCACAGCAAAAATGGCCTCGCCCCCGCCACAAATACACTGCGGTGTGACGCACTTAATGCATTTATCTGTGCCTGCACTTGAGCTGACTTGGCAACTAAACGCGCTTTGAGTAAGTCTTGTTTGAGTACTTCTTCTTCGCTGGTAAACAGCTCATCTAAAATATTACCAACAGTTTGTATGGGGTCTTGCGTGGTAGTGCCAAATAGCTTGGCTAAAAACCCCATCACTGCCACTCCCCAGTTAACATTTGCTTTGCTAATTCATTCGCACGATTAGGCACTTGATTTGCCCAGCGGCTATTAAGCATCTCTAGTGCTGCCTGCTCATAATGACCCTTTTCAAAATGAGTAATCATTTTCTTAAAGCCCATTAGACCATTTAGACCTAAGTTAAATGCCATATTAATTAGCACCGCTAATCGTGCATCATTGCACTTGCTCACATTAATACGACGTTTAATGCCAGCCTTGGCTTCTTGCACATCATGGGCCAAAAGCTGCTCTGCTTCTTCCTCATCAATACCGTTATTATCTAGGTTTCGTCCATACCCTATCGTCAGCTTACCCCCTGTACAATAATAAGGGTACTGTTTGTACCCTTCGTGCTTTTTGATCTGTTCGACCGTGATCATCAGCGACATAGTTACTCCTTATACACTATCTACGCTGGCCGAGAATTCAGCCAACAAACTACGCTCAGCTTTAACAAGCCAAAACTCTGCTGAACGTTTCGAGTCAAACCCAACCAATTTCGCTGCCTCAGCCATCGTGCCTGTCATTATGTAACGAGCGCGAATAGCGCGTATACACTCTGGTCTGAGCGTGGTGATCAGCTGAGTGATTAACTCAATTTCTTTTGGTACCGGCATCTCATCCGCGCCCGCAACACCGCCGGATGGCTTACCTGAAAACTCACTTATTGAGCTGCGTTTAAAACCCTTTCCCAATTCTTTGCTCTGCCAAAATTTTCCCCAACGCCTTAGCGCACCGCGAACTTGCTTAATTGTTATATGAGTCATCATGATTTATTTTTCCTATTACTTCTAAAATATCCAGTAAATACACATCTTCAACAAGGCTTATTACGTCATTCCAACGAGGGTCAAATTCTCGATTTTCCCAGCGCCTGAGGGTGCGCTCTTCAATCCCATAACTCGCTGCCGATTCGGCCTGTGTATATCCCCTTAAACGACGAGCAAAGCGCAGTATTTCTCCACCTTTTGGTGTTTTTCTAGTAGCAAAAATTCGGGTGGAGTTGATAGGTGATTGAGTCATTACATTTCCTTTTAATTTCTTAATTTTTTTACATCGCAGCTGAAGATAGTTGAACGCTTATGGTGCAACGAAATCGTACAATTGAGTGGCAGCCAAACTCCAACGTTGTGCTTAAGGTTAAACATGATCCTATTCCGTAAGACATGTTCGCTTAAACCCGTGTTATTGGCGAAATCCCTCTTTAGAGGACGACTTTAATAAGAAGTTTTGTCCAATAGGTACAAACTAAAAATGGTGTTTAAGTCTGACAAGGGATTATTTACAATTTGTCTAAACAATTGTTCTCAATGTAGGCTAATCTTACCGTTTTCTTGGTTCTAAAACAGGTCAAATATGACCTACTTTTATAATCTTACCCACTGGATATGAGAATATTCATATGTGAATGAGCAAAACCCCTTTCATACACATTTGTTAAATAATAATCTTGGATTACCTAGCTAATAAAAACTCATACCTTAGGGCGTGTTGACCTTTGCTGTATATTTTTGCAGTAGTCATTCGGGTATTTCCACAAAGTAGAGCTTGCGTCACATAGTTATTTATGTAATTCAGGTGATAACATAGACAAAATACCCCAATGGCATTGCCCCAAGGCGATGCTTTCACTAAAATAACGCTCAACTATATAATTAAGATTTGGAATCTCATGGCTCAATATATTTATACAATGTCGCGGGTGAGCAAAGTTGTACCGCCCAAAAGAACTATCCTAAAAGATATTTCGCTGTGCTTTTTCCCGGGCGCTAAAATTGGAGTACTTGGTTTAAACGGATCAGGTAAATCAACACTGCTGCGCATTATGGCTGGCATTGATAAAGAGTTTGAAGGCGAAGCTCGTCCTCAGCCTGGTACTAAAATTGGCTATCTGCCACAGGAGCCTGTGTTAGATGAAAGCAAAACGGTACGAGAAACAGTAGAAGAAGCACTAGGTGAAGTAAAAAATGCTTTGACTCGTCTTGATGAAGTATATGCTGAATACGCAATGGAAGACGCTGACTTTGACGCACTCGCCAAGGAGCAAGGCCAGCTTGAAGCAATCATTCAAGCGCACGATGGCCATAATATTGACAACGTACTAGAGCGAGCCGCCGACGCATTACGTTTGCCTGAGTGGGACGCAAAAATTGAACACCTTTCAGGGGGTGAGCGCCGCCGAGTTGCAATATGTCGATTATTACTAGAAAAGCCCGATATGCTGCTTCTTGATGAGCCAACTAACCACTTAGATGCTGAATCTGTCGCTTGGTTAGAGCGTTTTTTACATGACTATGAAGGCACTGTGGTAGCAATTACCCACGACCGCTACTTCTTAGATAATGTAGCTGGCTGGATTTTAGAGCTTGACCGTGGTCATGGGATTCCATGGGAAGGTAACTATTCTTCTTGGCTTGAACAAAAAGACGCTCGCTTAAAGCAAGAAGATAAATCTGAAAAGGCACGTCAAAAATCAATCGAAAAAGAGCTGGAATGGGTGCGCTCTAATCCGAAGGGTCGACAAGCCAAGTCTAAGGCGCGTATGGCTCAATTTACTGAAATGCAGCAATCAGATTATCAAAAACGTAACGAGACTAACGAGTTATTTATTCCACCTGGCCCGCGTTTGGGCGATCAAGTGATTGAAGTTAAAAACTTAAACAAAAGTTTTGGCAATCGTGTGTTAATTGATGACTTAAGCTTTAGTGTGCCAAAAGGTGCCATTGTAGGCATCATTGGAGCCAATGGTGCGGGTAAATCAACCTTATTCAAAATGCTAAGCGGTGAAGAGCAACCGACTGGCGGAAACATTGTGATAGGTGACACTGTTGAATTAGCAGCTGTTGATCAGTTTCGCGATAATATGGGTGACAACAACACCGTCTTCCAAGAAATTGCTGATGGCCAAGACATCTTAAAAATTGGTAACTTTGAGATCCCAAGCCGCGCTTATGTTGGTCGATTTAACTTTAAAGGCAATGATCAGCAAAAATTTGTAAAGGAACTTTCTGGGGGGGAACGCAACCGTTTGCACCTTGCAAAGCTATTAAAAGCTGGTGGTAACGTAATTTTGCTGGATGAGCCAACCAATGATCTTGACGTTGAAACTCTGCGCGCACTAGAGAACGCTATTTTGGAGTTTCCGGGCAGTGTTATGTGTATTTCCCATGACCGTTGGTTCTTAGACCGTATCGCAACGCATATTCTTGACTATCGTGATGAGGGTCAGGTGAACTTCTTTGATGGCAACTACACTGAATATGAAGAGTGGTTGAAAAAAACCTATGGTGCAGCCGCCGCCGAGCCAAAACGTATTAAATATAAAAAGATTGGCTAGCAAAAGATGATGCGCGTGTTGATCTTTGTTGTATATTTTTACAGCAGTCATTGGAGGCTTTCCCAAGACAGAACCTGCGTCGCATGGTTACTCTATGTCACGCAGCCCATTTCTAGCATTGAAAGCCTTTAATTTATACCTCAAAGATAAATACGCCCTAGGATAAGCCTCGATAATAAGAGGCTTTTTTATATTTGGTAATGGCTGCAATAAGCAACTATGCTTAAAACAAGTATGCATACACAGGCACAGCAATGGAAGAACGTAGAAAGTTTACACGGGTACTGTTTTCAACACCTGCATTATTAATGACAGCTGGCGGTGACTACCACTGTCAATTGCTCGACTTATCACTAAAGGGCGCACTTGTAACGCTACCTAAAGGCTATGTACCTTTAAAAAATGAATTAGCCAGTATTAAACTTACGCTACCTGAAAGTGAGATAACTATTTCAATGGAAGTCGAAGTACGCCATATTGAACATGACCATTTAGGCCTGCATTGCAGTCAAATTGACTTAGATAGCGTCACTCACTTAAAGCGTTTGATTGAACTAAACGTTGGCGATGATGATGTGCTTCATAGAGAACTTGCACAACTTATACATAGTACTGAGGCTTAACAAAGGTGTAACGACAACCTCATTGACTTGCTGTGTAAAAAGCTAACTCACTATATTGTTCTTCCTCATTATTGTCGTTATCTCTTTTATCAAAACAATTACTAGTTAGCCTTCTCCATATTTTATTCACTTTATTTTTCTATGATAAATGAATTATGGAATATCTTGAATTAAATATAATGAAACATCAAACAATGAAAGAGCTGCGTTTACAAGTTAACACGCAATTTTACACCATTTTAGCATTAATTATTATGGGGCTATTTAGCACATCAATGTTTGTTGCCCATGGTAATAATGGCAGTTTATGGAGCGCTACAATGGCGTTACTGTTTATTCTTGTTAGCGCAACAAATATTAATTTGCTATTGGCTCTATCAGGTAAACGTAAAGCGAGCTTATGTAACAATGGCCTTCACTACGTATCTGCAACTGGTCGAAGAGTGTACATTCCTGTAGAACATATTACTCACATCGCAGTGAAAAAGTACTGCGGTATTAAAATGACCAAAGTATCAACCACTGAGAGAAACATTCACTTTTTAAGCTTTCAATTTTCAACGCTACAAGAGTTAAAACTTAAGAAGTTTGGTTATTTAGCTCAGTAATTTGCACACGCTTGGCAAAGCACATAGGATTGGGTTTTGTTTAACTATTTGAGACTGTTATGTCAAAACCCTACTCTATTGGCGAACCCAACCAGCCTTGGCAAGCACATCATAAACAGCAGTGGCTTAATGAGCAACAGGTAAAGCGAAGCTATTTTGAAGACGTTGTTTCACAAATAGATGCTTTAAAAACACAACTTTGCAAAGAACAGTACGGCACATTAAACTACCACAACAGCTGCTATCCCTGTATGCCTTGAAGAGTAAAAATTGGCAACCAAATAAACCAACTGTACTGGTGACAGGTGGCGTGCATGGTTATGAAACCAGTGGCGTACATGGTGCATTGTCATTTGCTCAACACCATATAGCAAACTATGAAAAAGCATTTAATATCATTATTTTACCATGCATTAGCCCTTGGGGTTATGAGACCATTAATCGCTGGAATCCAAATGCCATAGACCCTAACCGCTCATTTTATGCCAACTCTCCCGCAGATGAGTCGCAGTTAGCAATGAATTATATAACTTCCCTTAATTGTGATATTTTGTGCCATGTAGATTTACACGAAACAACCGATACAGACAACAGTGAGTTTAGGCCTGCCCTTGCGGCAAGAGATGGTGTACAAAACCATAATTGGAATATTCCAGATGGGTTTTATCTTGTCGGCCACACGCAAAAGCCACAACCTGAATTTCAAAATGCTATCATCAAAAAAGTGGCTACCGTAACACCTATCGCCCCCGCAGATGCTAACAACTGCCTCATTGGCGTGGCGATTGAGCAATTTGGTGTTATCAATTACGATGGGACGGCTTTGGGTTTATGTATGGGAATGACCCGTGCACCTTATGTAACGACTACTGAAGTGTACCCTGATGGTCAATCAGCGACAGAACAAAACTGTATCGACGGTCAAGTTGGGGCTATAACAGGCGCTTTAGACTACCTTATAAATAATCACTAACATCGTTTGCTATTAGGGGCTGTTGATCTTTGCTGTGTGTTTTTGCAGCAGTCATTCGGGCATTTTGGCATTTTGGCATTTTGGCATTTTGGCATTTTGGCATTTTGGCATTTTGGCATTTTGGCATTTTAGCA
>NZ_ARPN01000091.1:0-244 GCF_054966645.1 Pseudoalteromonas sp. SANK 73390 | reverse complement strand
CACGAAGCCTGTTACTTGAATTTGGCATTGATATCCCTAAGTCTTACTGCAAGTTTAAACAAGAGTTACAAGAACTGCTTACTCATTCATTACAACCTGCTGTGCTGTTGATGGTTTCTGAAGTCTACGATGAACTCACAGGCTTTGAGCGAAAAATCCATTTACTCGATAGTTTGTTTAAACAAGAAAACTCCCGTAGCGAAGCCGCTCAAATCATACAATCTATTCCTGGCATTGGACTTAT
>NZ_ARPN01000090.1:0-1170 GCF_054966645.1 Pseudoalteromonas sp. SANK 73390 | reverse complement strand
GTTCGCAGCCGCAGCTTCGGTGGTATGTTTAGCCCCGTTACATCTTCCGCGCAGGCCGACTCGACTAGTGAGCTATTACGCTTTCTTTAAAGGGTGGCTGCTTCTAAGCCAACCTCCTAGCTGTTTTAGCCTTCCCACATCGTTTCCCACTTAACATACACTTTGGGACCTTAGCTGGCGGTCTGGGTTGTTTCCCTCTTCACGACGGACGTTAGCACCCGCCGTGTGTCTCCCGGATATTACTTTACGGTATTCGGAGTTTGCAAAGGGTTGGTAAGTCGGGATGACCCCCTAGCCTTAACAGTGCTCTACCCCCGTAAGTATTCGTCCGAGGCTCTACCTAAATAGATTTCGGGGAGAACCAGCTATCTCCCGGTTTGATTAGCCTTTCACTCCTAGCCACAGGTCATCCCCTAACTTTTCAACGTTAGTGGGTTCGGTCCTCCAGTTGATGTTACTCAACCTTCAACCTGCCCATGGCTAGATCACCGGGTTTCGGGTCTATACCTTGCAACTACGCGCCCAGTTAAGACTCGCTTTCGCTACGGCTTCCCTATTCGGTTAACCTCGCTACAAAATATAAGTCGCTGACCCATTATACAAAAGGTACGCAGTCACCCAACAAGTGGGCTCCTACTGCTTGTACGTACACGGTTTCAGGTTCTATTTCACTCCCCTCACAGGGGTTCTTTTCGCCTTTCCCTCACGGTACTGGTTCACTATCGGTCAGTTGGGAGTATTTAGCCTTAGATGATGGTCCACCTATATTCAGTCAAAGTTTCACGTGCTCCGACCTACTCGATTTCACTTAAGATAAGTTTTTGTGTACGGGACTATCACCCTGTATCGTGGCACTTTCCAGAGCCTTCCACTAACTACACTCAAGCTTAAGGGCTGTTCCGATTTCGCTCGCCGCTACTTTCGGAATCTCGGTTGATTTCTTTTCCTACGGGTACTTAGATGTTTCAGTTCTCCGCGTTCGCCTCATATGGCTATGTATTCACCATATGATACCTGTAAACAGGTGGGTTTCCCCATTCGGAAATCCTAGTCTCAAGTGCCTCTTACTGGCTCAACTAGGCTTATCGCAAGTTAGTACGTCCTTCATCGCCTCCAACTGCCAAGGCATCCACCGTGTACGCTTAGTCACTTAACCATACAACCCAAAGT
>NZ_ARPN01000089.1:0-13326 GCF_054966645.1 Pseudoalteromonas sp. SANK 73390 | reverse complement strand
TCAGTAAGGCTTAGCAACAAAGGCTTAAAATACGTAGTGGTAAGTTAAACCAAGGTGGTTACCACCAATGCTAGGTAGGCCTTTAACATCAGCCGATTTATTTACGTTCGTACCCCATACCTTACCAACGTTTACCGTGTCTGCATCGTATGAAATTTTAACAAAACGCGCTTCTAACCAGCCGTTGTGGTTTTCAAATTGATAGCCTAATGAAGCAACCACGCCAGCCGTATTATCGAACGAAATAGTGCTGTTGGTGTTGTTCATATCCATTTCTAACTCGGTATTTAAATGATAAGTAATACCAGCACCCACTTTAAACGAGTCATTTAGCTGGTAATATGGGATCACATCTATAGCCCAACGCGAAAAGGTGATGTCTGCATTGTTAGCGTTATCAGAGTCGAAATGGTAACCCAAGTTTGATTGCAATGACCATTTGTTATTGAATTCGTAGTTTAAACCAGCACCTAAGTTTATTGTGCCGCCTGCGCGAATATCTTGAGCAGAACGACCTTCATATTGAATCTCTACTAACTTATCACCACCGTGTGTCAAACCCGCATACACAGAGAATTGAATAGGGCTTAAGGCTTCTTGATTTGTAGGTGTTTCTAAAGCGATAGTGTGTGAGCTTGCAAGAGCTGCCATTGCAAAGACGAGTTTTTTAAATTCCATTGTTTACTTCTTCCAAATAGTGAAGGGGAAGTATTTTAATGGGAACATGACAAAAAGCAATAATATAGCCTCAGCTATGAGGCTAATGTGTAAACGAATGTAATTAGCGTGAAAGCTTTTTATATTTATGCTGTTCAGGCATATGTTTCACGATATGCTGGTTTTTGGTTATAGCTGAATAAATCAAATGTGAGCTTTTTAATAAACTACCACTATCTGGTTGTGCTGGTTTAGAATATAGCGCTTTAGTTATACCAATTTTATTAAAACATTGATCATTCTAGCGAGCTAAGTGGCGCATTAACTGCGTTAAAAATGAATCATGTAGAATAACTACATACTAAAATTTTTGCTTTGTTACTAAGCTATTTATCTGTCGCAATATTTGGCCATTTATTTAATGCAAATGGTATTACACAATTTAACGTTAGGGCTTGGGTGGAGTTTATATGTTTCGACCAGTGATCATTGCAGGTGGAGTCGGCACACGTCTTTGGCCGTTATCACGAGAAAAGTACCCAAAACAGTTTCTTGCTTTGGGTGACTCTGAAAACACGCTATTTCAAGATACTTTATTACGCCTGAATGGCCTAGAGCATGGTCGGCCTTTGATTATTTGTAATGAAGAGCATAGGTTTATTGCCGCTGAGCAACTAAGGCAAATAGAAGTGCATGATGCACAGATCCTTTTGGAGCCAATCGGCAGGAATACGGCACCTGCCATTACATTAGCGGCTCTCAAAGCAATTGAGCAAGGTGATGACCCAATATTATTTGTACTCCCTGCAGATCATATTATTGGTGATGAACGCGCGTTTTATGTAGCAATAGAGCAAGCTCAGATACTGGCTAAAAAGAATCACCTTGTTACTTTTGGTATCATTCCCACGCGTGCGGAGACGGGGTATGGCTATATTAAAAAAGGAAAGCCTCATGTGCCACATGCTTATAAAGTAGACAGTTTTGTTGAAAAGCCTACTTTAGAATTAGCACAGAAATATTTAGATAGTAGCCAATATTATTGGAATAGCGGCATGTTCATGTTTAAAGCATCACGTTATTTACATGAAATTAAGCACCACCAGCCAAAAATCTATTATGCATGTCAGCGTGCTTTGGAACAGCAAAAATTAGATTTAGACTTTATTCGAATTAACAACAAAGCATTTGCAGCGTGTCCGAGTAACTCAATTGATTACGCTGTTATGGAGCGAACAAAATATGGTGTTGTGCTGCCTCTAGATGCAAACTGGAGTGATGTTGGTGAGTTTTCGGCGTTGTGGAATATTTCTTCAAGGGATGTAAATGGGAACGTAGTCAAAGGTGACGTGAAAACGTTAGACACCCAGAATACTTTGATATTGAGTGAGCATAAATTGACTACAACGATAGGCGTGCAAGATTTGGTTATTATCAATACTAAAGATGCATTACTTGTTGCACATAAAGCACATACACAAAAAGTCAAAGAGATGGTTAATCAGTTGCAACTTGAAAATCGTTCTGAAGTAAGTGAGCACCGAGAGGTATATCGTCCGTGGGGGAAATATGATGCATTTGACCGTGGTGAACGGTTTCTGGTTAAGCGCATAACAGTTAAACCCGGGGCTCGGCTTTCTAAGCAAATGCATCATCACAGAGCAGAGCACTGGGTTGTGGTCGCAGGTACTGCGAAAGTGCTTATTGGTGATAAAGTATCGTACGTTACCGAGAATGAATCTGTGTACATTGCTATTGCTCAGGTACATGCTTTAGAAAATCCGGGGAAAGTTGATTTAGAGTTAATAGAGGTTCAATCTGGGTCGTATTTGGCAGAGGACGATATTTTGCGCTTTGATGATCAATATGGCCGTAGCTAGTATGTATAGTAATGATATTATTGCGCAAAGTGGTGTTCGTTTTGGCACCAGTGGCGCGAGAGGGTTAGTCAGCCAACTTACTCCACAAGTTTGTGGTGCATTCACATTGGCTTTTATGGCACAACAAACGTCAGCGATACGAGTCGCAATCGCTATTGATAATCGACCGAGTAGTGTGAAGATAGCACAAGCTTGTATTGCGGCTCTTAAACACCATGGTTATGAAGTTGAATATTATGGCGTAGTACCTACACCTGCTTTAGCTTACGCTGCTCAGTTACTTCAGCTTCCTGCAATTATGGTTACGGGGAGCCATATTCCGCATGACAGAAATGGGCTTAAGTTTTATCGATGTGACGGTGAAATAGATAAGACAGATGAACAAACGATAATCAATGCTCAAATATGCGTACCTCAGTTACAGTTAGAAGCATTACCTCAAGTCAGTTACTATGCTCAGCAGCAATATATTAAGCGCTATGTTACTTATTTCCCTAGTGATTTAATCACTGGTAAACGAATTGGTGTTTACCAACATACCAGTGCAGGCAGGGATATATATTCATCTTTGTTTGCAGCGCTTGGTGGAGAGGTCGTAAATTTAGGTTATAGCGAAGAGTTTGTTGCAGTTGATACCGAAGCTGTTGGCGAATTAGACAGACAACAAGCTAAAAAATGGACAAAGGAGTATCAGCTTGATGTGTTATTTTCGACCGATGGTGACGGTGATAGGCCATTACTTGCAGATGAGCGAGGTGAATACTTAGCTGGTGATATTTTGTGTTTGCTGGCTGCACAGTATTTAAATATTAATGCTTTAGCTATACCTGTGAATTGTAATACAGCGTTAGAGCTGTCAGGAGCTTTTGAGCAAATCGTACGAACAAAAATTGGTTCAGCGTACGTGATAAATGCGATAAAAACTTTACAAGATGACAATGCGCTCGTTGCTGGGTTTGAAGCCAATGGTGGCTTCTTACTGGCCAGTGATATCTATGATAATCATCGTGTAATGAAGAAACTCGAAACAAGAGATGCATTATTACCTGTGCTGTGTGTACTGGCGATGCTTGGTCAAAATAAGCTTAGTAACTTACTGTTAAAGTTACCTCAACGCTTTACCTACAGTGATCGAATTGAAAACGTAGATTTGCAAAAAAGTACTCAAATTGTTCAATTTGCTCGTAATTCACCTTATCTATTTCTCGATTACTCACAAATTCAATATCAGGGCCGCGTACATACGGATAACACTGATGGGGTTAGGATGTTGTTAGAAAGTGGCGATATTATTCATCTGAGACCCTCGGGTAATGCACCTGAGCTTAGATGTTATGTTGAATGTGATAATAAGTTGAATGCTCAGCGACTTGTGAAGCGGGTTCTATCAAGTATAAAGAATATGACTAGAGCATAAAATTGATGATTCTAGCGAGCTACATGACTCATTAACTGCGTTAAAAATGATTCGTGGAGAATAACGACATATCGAAATTTTTGCTTGATTACTAAGCCACTTATCTGTCGTTATATCTGTGCATTTATTTAATATAATAGGGGCTAATAATGAAATAGCCTGTGGTATTTTTAGTTGAGTTATATCAATTTAGGGGAGCCAAACAACACGTTTTTCTTGTTTTTAACTTATAAAAAAGGTTTAGGCCATGAGAATGTTTGAGCACCGTGATCAGTGCTCTTGCAATTGTTGCAGTCAAAGCGGGCTATTGTTTTTTTGTTCTAAACTGCTCAAGTTCGTAGTCAAATTCATCAGGACTGACGATTAAGCCATCTTGCTCTGGAATCGGAAACACCGCAATAGCAAGCTCATCATCGGTTAAACCATCAGTCCACTTGGCATGCCATTTTTTAAGGCTGATAGCTTGTGGCTCGCAGTCTTGCCAATCACCCGTTGCCCATAGCTGCGCAAACTCTTTATTGGGCCATACCGGAACACAGTCTTCACTCTCGCTATTGAGCATCACACAGCCATGTTGGTCGGTTAAAATCCACACTTGTTCGGTTTGCGTTACTTCTTTGATTAAATACTTATAACGTTGCACATTATCATTATTTAAAAGCGCGTTTATGCGATCAGGGTTAATTGGTGTATCCATAAATTTGTCCATATTGGTACTAATTTTATTAAAACATTGATCATTCTAGCGAGCTAAATGACGCATTAACTGTGTTAAAAATGGCTCATGTAGATTAACTACATACCGAAAATTTTGTCAGGTTACTAAGCCATTTGGCAGTTGCAATATCTGATCAATTATTTAATGCCATTGGTTTGATTTGCTGCAACATTAGAATAGCTCAGTTTAGCGTAAGTTTTTACGGTATAACACCGCTTCCATATCCCCTAACGGGTCTCGATGAGTATACTCTTTGATAGAAAGCATACCTAGTTTTTTCATAATACCAATGGAGGCGTGGTTATCAATCATCGCTGTGGCACTAAAAGCCTCAATAGTCGTGTTATTGCTCAGGGCATTGGCAATGTGTATTGCAGCTTCACTGGCGTAGCCTTTACCCCAAGTAAATTGTTTAAAGCGCCAACCAAGTTCTAAGTCTTTATCATTTCGCTCGTTATTAAAAAAGCCCATAGGGCGAACTAATATCCAGCCAATGAATTGCTTTGTTTCAGTAATATTTACTTGCCACAGCCCCCAGCCATGTACTTGGCTTGTGTATGAGTTTAAACGAGGAATAAATACATTGTTGATATCATGCATAGAGGTTGGTTTACCTCCATTGATGTATTTCATAACAGCAGGGTCTTGATCCAGCTCAAAGAGTAGTTGTGCATCTTTTTCGCTCATTAAGCGAAAGCTTAAGCGCTTTGAATTTGTGATATTCATCTTCTTTCCTTACTGCTTTTAAGCATGAATTTTATTACAATATGCGGCCAATCTAAATGAGAGCGTTCAGTGAACAATTCCGTATTAGCGTTGCGCCAGCAGCAAATAGCCGCTGCAAAGCGTGAATATAAGGCCCGAGGGTCAAAGTTAAGCCGCTGTGAGTCATGCTTGTTAGCACAAAGCCAATGTATTTGTGATGGTATTAACGTAGCGGGTGACTGTCAAAGCGCTGTATGTTTATTAATGTATCATAATGAAAGCTTTAAGCCATCCAATACAGGGAGGTTAATAGCCGATATTATTCCTGATAATCATGCCTTTAGATGGGATAGGACCATTCCTGATAAAGCTTTATTAACATTGCTAGCTAATTCCAAATATCAACCTGTCGTGGTTTTTCCTGCCGATAACGTAGTTCCACAGCGCGTGATTGAGCAAGTTATTAGAGTGACCGATAAAATCCCTTTATATATTTTCTTAGATGGTACATGGCGAGAAGCCAAAAAGATGTTTAGGAAAAGCCCATATCTGGACGAGTTCCCAGTGTTATCTATATCCCCCGAATCCTTATCAGATTATAAACTGCGAGTCGCACCGCATGCACATCAGTTGGGTACAGCCGAAGTCGCTTGCGTAGTATTAGAGCAAAATGGGGAGCCGCAGGCTGCACAACGGTTAACACAGCATTTTATCGATTTTCGAGATGCATATTTAAAAGGCAAGAGGCAAAAACGTTAATTATGGGTTGATATAAAAAGAAAGAAGCGCGACTCAATGAGCCGCGCTGACGGAATCTTTTATAGCATCCTGCTATGTTGAAATTATCAACTCTTAATACCTTCCTGTTCCTTGGTTTCGCTTGGTGTTCTGTTTATGCGAAATCTAGCTTCCTGCTAATGTCCTATTCCTCCATGTGCTCCGTGCGCTCCCTCCATTGAAAACAGCTTCCTGCTGTATGTCCTTTACCAAAGGTCCTTTTGAATCCATTTATGAGCTCAGTGGCTCTTGTCCTGCTAATGCTCATTCCTTAAACATTTATCCATAAAAGTGATTCATTCACTTTTTAGCCATTCCTAAGCTAATCCTTTTTAGCATCATTGCTTCGGATAAAACATCCTGTTTATGTATCCTACAATCAATACAGCATCCTTTGTATTTCCTTTTACTTTCCATTGCACCTACTTCCAAGTAGGTTGGGTATATACCCTTGAGTCAGCTTGCTAAAACCGATGTCTTCCTGAACTTGGGTTTAATTATAGAGTAACCCCGAGATGTGAGTAGGCACTCAAAAGCTTTATAATTTGCATTAAATTACATAAAAATTAAATAAATTTAAATATTACAGTGGGTTATGTTTTTATTGGTGTAATAAACAGCAGCCGCTTCCTTGATTACCTAGTCCATGGTGAGAGATATCTCACAATTTTATTCCACTCTGTCCTGTTATTGGGCAAAGATGCTGATGAATTGTCTTTGCTTTCGGGTGTACAATATTTTGATACAGGTTAGAATTGCCTGAAATAAGAATAAACTTAAAAATTGGAGTCTGATTATGAAGCGACTGTTCGCTGTTGTTTTTACTTCGTTAACGTGTACATCAGTTGTTGCTGATGAAGCAGTAAATATTTACTCATTTCGCCAGCCCTTTTTAATTCAACCCATTTTAGATAAATTTACCGCGCAAACAGGCATTAAAACCAATGTGGTTTTTTCTAAAAAAGGCTTAATAGAGCGTGTTAAGCGTGAAGGAAAGCACAGTCGTGCCGACCTAGTTCTAACATCTAACTTTAGTTCTTTAATTCAACTTGAAGAATTAGGGCTTACACAGCCAATTAACAGTAAGCAAGTAGCCAGTAATATTCCCGCTGAATTTCGAGACCCGCAAGGTGATTGGGTTGCTTTGACAAAACGCGTGCGTAATGTTTATTCATCAAAAACGCGTACGGGTGAACTTAAGTCTTTAACTTATGAGGCATTAGCTGATGCACAGTTTAAAGGCAAAATTTGTACGCGCTCTGGCAAACACCCTTATAACTTAGGACTAGTGGCGTCTATGATAGCTCACCATGGTGAAGCTTATACCAAAACATGGTTGCAAGGCGTAAAAGAGAACTTGGCGCGTAAGCCTCAAGGTAATGATAGAGCGCAAGTTAAATCAGTAAAAGAAGGATTATGTGACTTAGCGTTAGGCAATAGTTACTATTTTGGCAAAATGCTTACTGACGATAAACAAAAAGCATGGGCTGAGTCGGTACATATTAATTTTCCTAATCAAACTAACCGTGGTTCACATTTAAATGTCTCTGGTGTGGTTATGACCAAATACGCAAAAAATCCAGATAATGCTTTAAAACTCATTGAGTTTATGACCGGTGATGAAGCGCAAAATATGTATGCATCAGTGAATATGGAATACCCAGTTAAACCCGGTGTGAAGTTGTCACCATTGGTTGCGTCTTGGGGAAGCTTTAAAGAAGACAAACTGCCATTATCTGAAATTGCAAAATATCGCCCAGTAGCACTTAAACTGATTGATGAAGTGAAGTTCGATCTGTAATTTAAGGGGTTGATGTTTGTCTAGATGGCATATAGCTGCTTGGTCGATAGGTGTGTGCCTATCGACGCCGTTGGCTTTTTTAATTTTTGAGTCATTACAAGGTGACTCAGAGGTCTTTGCTCACTTGTGGAATACGGTATTGTGGGATTATGTCAGCAATACCGTATTACTCATTGCAGGGGTTCTAGTACTTAGTTGCATTATCGCGCTGCCTTTGGGGTGGCTTGCGGCTTATTGTAACTTTCCCGGGCGACGCTTTTTTGAATGGGCTTTGATGTTACCTTTGGCGATGCCCACCTATATTATTGCGTATATTTATACTGACTTACTTGATTATGCAGGTCCAATTCAAATTAAGTTAAGAGATTGGTTTGGTTGGCAATCCCCTAATGATTATTGGTTTTTCGATATTCGTACCTTATCAGGTGCTGCGGTGATGATAGCGTTGGTACTTTATCCTTACCTTTATTTAATATTTAAAACAGCTTTACGTGAGCAGTCATTTAAATTAATTCAGGCTAGCCAATTAATGGGCTTAAGCCCTATGCAAAGCTTTTTTAAAGTGAGTTTACCTATGGCACGAGGTGCCGTTGTGGCAGCTTTAGCCTTGATCAGCATGGAGACTATGGCAGATTTTGCAACGGTACATTACTTTGCTGTGAGTACATTAACAACGGCGGTTTATGATACCTGGTTAGGATATTACTCTTTAACAGCAGCTGCGAAAATCTCCGGCATTATGCTGCTGTTTTTGTTTGTGTCATTGGCTTTAGAGCGACTAAGTCGAAAAAATAGCGTGGTGCATGAGCGCCAAGCTAGTCAAAATGACGAAACACTATATCAGCTGACGGGTAAGCGTGCGTTTTTAGCCACAAGTTATTGTGTGCTGGTTTTATTTTTTGCTTTTGTGTTACCGGTCGCTGTGTTGTTAGGCTATGCATTTGATTACTATGAGCAAGCTTGGAATAGTGAGTTTTTCCTCTATGCTTGGCAAAGTTTAAAAATCGCGATTTGGGTGAGTGTAGCAGCGGTATTATTAAGTTTACTCGTGGTTTTTCATCAACGAATTGGTACTCATACGAGTAAGTATTTACCTGGAAAGTTTGCAAGTACTGGCTATGCATTGCCCGGAACAGTTCTGGCTATCGCTGTTTTGCTACCATTAACTTTGCTTGATAATAAGCTTAATGAGTGGTTTTCTGAAACTAGCTTTGAACCCGGATTACTCCTAAGTGGTAGTATTTTTGCTATGATTTTTGCCTACGTAGTGCGTTTTTATGCGATAGCCCATGGAGCGGTAGAAGCCAGTTACGTGCGCATAAGCCCATCACTTGATATGGCAAGTCAAAGCATGGGAAAAAACCGCATGCAAACACTGAGTTTAGTGCACTTTCCTATGTTGCGAAGAGGTATTTTAACCGCAGCTCTACTGGTGTTTATTGAGTGTATGAAGGAGTTACCTGCGGCACTGTTGCTAAGGCCCTTTAATTACGAAACATTAGCAACGCATGTATTTCAGTATGTGAGCGATGAACAACTGGAGTTAGCGTCAATTTCAGCATTGCTGATTGTTATTGTGGGCTTGGTGCCACTTTATATTGTTAACCGTTCAATGGAACAGCATAGTCAATGAGTAGTCTCATTTTAGAAAAAGTATCGTATCAGTATCAGCAGCAAGCGGTGATCTCTGATCTAGATTTAACGGTTGCCCATAACGAAATAGTTTGCCTTTTAGGTGCCAGTGGTTGTGGAAAAACAACCACGCTTAAAGCTATAGCAGGGTTGATCAAACCACAAAGTGGTAGAATTGCTATCCATGGGCAGTGCGTGAGCAACAAGCAGTTTTTTGTTGCCCCGCAACATCGAAATATAGGTATGATGTTTCAAGATTATGCCTTGTTTCCACATCTAAACGTGTTTCAAAATATTGCATTTGGGTTATCTAAATTAAATAACAGCGAACGCAATACTCGTGTCGTTCAAATGATTGAATTAGTGAGGCTGGAAGGACTAGAAAAACGCTTCCCACATGAGTTATCTGGTGGGCAACAGCAACGGGTAGCGATTGCAAGAGCATTGGCCTACAAACCCAATTTATTATTGCTGGATGAGCCGTTTTCAAATATTGATACACAAGTAAGATTTCAGCTGATAAATGATATACGGAGCATTATTAAAGATCAGCAGGTGTCAGCTATTTTTGTCAGCCATTCAAAAGATGAAGCTTTTGCATTTGCTGATAAGCTCGCCATTATGCATGAGGGAAAAATTGCCCAGTTAGATAGTGCAAAAACTTTATTTCAAAAACCAAAAACAAAAGCAGTTGCTGAGTTTTTAGGGCAGGGTATCTATCTAGATGCGCAGCGTTATAATGGTCAAAGTGTTACAACTCAATTTGGTGACGTGAGTTCGTTAATTACTTTATCGCAGTCACAAACAAGCGGGCAAATTTATGTTCGCCCACAGCATTTAGAACTGATTAATGACCCTCAAGGAGACGTTGAAATAGTGCAACAAAGGTTCATTGGCACAGATTACGTCTATCATATAAAAGTGGCGGATCAACAGCTTGAAGTTCCTGCACCTGCTGAACAATTATTGGATACAACTAAACCTGTCTCTTTAAAAATTAAGGCACATGCGGTAAATTTCTTTTCTTAATACTAGATGAACAAAAAGGATAAGGCATGGCGCAAGCACAATCAGGGGTCTGTGCTGAAGCAAACCTACATGGGCTACATTTATTTTTTAATGTATTAGAAGGCCAAGATGAAGCTGTCCGTGCTGCGCTAGCAAACTGTGAGCGCTTACAAAATGAACTCAGTGATCGCTTTTCTGAATCTATGGTGTCTAGTTTTGTGGCCATTGGTGCTCAGTATTGGCCACATATTTATCCAGAGTTTATTCCCGAACAGCTTAAAAGCTTTCCAAATGTAACAAGCTCTGAACATGTTATTCACTCACAGCCGTTTGATTTGTTATTTGTCATTCGCTCGGATAGAGAGGATGTAAATTACTTATTTGCGCAAAGTGTATTGCATCTGTTGGCACCAAGCGTTGAATTAGTGGCACATGTGCGTGGTTTTCGTTTTTTAGATGGGCGGGATTTTAATGGTTTTATATATGGAGCAAATACCCCACATGGTCGTTTTAAGCGCCAAGTTGCTTTTGTGAATAACCCTCAAAAAATGGACGATCAAGGTAGTTACCTTCATGTAATGAGAGTAAAGTTTGATATTGATGCTTGGCAGCGTTTGCCTTTGGTAGAGCAGGAGCAAATTATGGGGCGCACACGATTAGATAATACCTTGATAGAGCCAGCACAGCCCGATAACCACGCAATACTAACAGAACTAAAAGATACGCATGGTCTGGCTTTATTACTGGATCAAAGCATGCCTTTTGGGGATGTATTTGAGCAAGGGAGTTTATGGTTAAGTTGTTCTGCAAATGGTTCTGCTTTTGAGCAAGTGCTTACTTCAAGGCTTGGCGATCCGCAGTGTTATGATCCTTTGCTAGATTATAGCCAAGCCGATATGGGAGCTGCGTTTTTTGCTCCTTCGGTACAGTTTTTAAGTGATATGGCAAAACTATGTGAGCAGTAAGAGTGAGTAAGAGTTAGTACTTACTCGCCTCATTACATTTAAACGTTATCAAATAATGTTTTTACGCGCTCGAGTGTTTCGTCAATCTCTGATATTTTAGCCGGAGCAATAAAAATTGTATCGTCACCCGCAATTGTTCCTAATACTCCATCAGCTGTACCTAAGGAATCTAGCAAGCGAGCAATTAATTGTGCAGCGCCAGGGCTGGTGCGGATAATAATCATCATTTCGTTATGTATTATATCTATAACCAGTTGACGTAAAGGACTTTTTGCTGTAGGTACACCCATTTCAGCAGGTAAACAGTAAACCATTTCTTGTTTGGCATTACGGGTGCGAACTGCACCAAACTTACTGAGCATACGAGATACTTTACTTTGACTTACATTATCAAAGCCTTGCTCTTTTAAAGCATCAACTATTTCGCCTTGAGAGCCAAAGTTCTCCTCTTTTAAAAGGGCTTTAAAGGCTTTGATCAAAGCTTCTTGTTTTTCTTGTGGCTGCATAAAGTTTCATTTCTTTTAAAGCGGTTGTAGGATTTTACACAAAACTTGTTCGTTACCCAAATTTTCACACTCATGCAGGGGCTTTATCTTAAAAGCAAAGTGAAATAGGTCTCTGTAAAGCGCGAAGTGTGTGTTGCTTTACAACTATAGTCGAAAAAATCATGAAAATAACTCGGATTAATTTGTTTTTAGTGTCGCTTTTCATTATCTTTACAGCACATTAAATTCCACCTTCAAATTATGGAGAATTCACATGAAAGTTGCTGTATTAGGTGCCGCTGGCGGTATCGGTCAAGCTTTATCACTTTTACTTAAAAATGGCTTGCCTGCAGGCTCTGAGCTAGCACTATACGATGTTGCACCAGTTGTTCCGGGTGTAGCTGTTGATCTTTCTCACATTCCAACTGCAGTGAAAGTTGCAGGCTTTGGTGCTGATGACTTAGATGCGGCATTGGTAGATGCTGATATCGTACTTATCCCTGCAGGTATGCCACGTAAGCCTGGTATGGACCGTGCTGACTTATTTAACGTAAATGCAGGTATCATCAAGACATTGGCTGAAGGTATTGTTAGAAGCTGTCCTAAAGCGCTAGTTGGTGTTATCACAAACCCAGTAAATGGCACAGTACCAATTGTAGCTGAAGTGTTTAAAAAAGCGGGCACTTACGATGCATCACGCGTATTTGGTGTAACCACACTTGACGTGATCCGTTCTGAAGCTTTTGTAGCTGAGCTAAAAGGTGTTGACGTATCTGAAGTTAAAGTGCCTGTTATAGGTGGCCACTCTGGTACTACAATTTTACCTCTACTTTCTCAAGTTGAAGGCGTTACGTTCACTGATGAAGAAGTCGCGGCGCTTACACCACGTATTCAAAATGCAGGTACTGAAGTTGTAAATGCAAAAGCGGGTGGCGGTTCAGCTACGCTTTCAATGGGTGCTGCAGCAGCACGTTTCTGCTTCTCATTGGTAAGAGGCCTACAAGGCGACAGCAATGTTGTTGATTATGCTTATGTTGCTGTTGACAATGGCGACGCACCTTATTTCGCTCACCCAGTTCGTCTTGGCAAGAATGGTGTTGAAGAAATTTTATCTTACGGTGAGTTAAGCGCATTCGAACAAAAAGCCAAAGAAGATATGCTTGCAACATTAAATAAAGACATCCAAGAGGGTGTGGACTTTATGGCTAAGTAAGCTAAATGAAGTTGTAAAAAACCCGCTGTAAGCGTAATGCCAGTCAGTTAAGAATTGACTGGCATTTT